>DATLIL010000613.1:0-5188 GCA_035539475.1 Polyangiaceae bacterium | reverse complement strand
AGCTCGAGCTCTTTTACGTGCACTACGACAGCGCGTCGGCGCCAGGCCAGTTTCGGCGTTCGACCCGCGCGTCCCGGGAGGTGTCGTTCGGGAGTGGTGAGGTCGTCACCGAGCTCGATGGCGCCTGCATGCCTGACGAGTACCGCACCATCGACCTCTCGTCGGACGGGCTGCGCGCCTACCTGATGTGCTTCTCCACGCTCGACTTTTACGCGACGTACGGCCAGCTACGCATCGCTCGTCGCGAGTCGCTCGCTGCCCCGTTCGTCCTCGACGCGATGACCTACGGGCAGGTCGGCGCGAGCCCCTCGATCTCTCTCGACGAGCTCTCCGTCTACACCTCGTACGAGCAGGGCATCGGCAGCGGTCCGCTGCAGCGCTACTCTCGCGACAGCGCCGATTCGAGCTTCGAGCCGGGCACGGACGTCGCCGGGCTCGCTGCCGCCGCCTATCTGTCGTCGCCGGACATCGGTCCCGATGACCGTGCGATCTTTGCCAGTCAGGACGGCGGCCTGGTCAGGGCGCAGCGCGCCGATGCCATGAGCCAGTTCGAGACACCGGAGATCTTGCTGCCCAGGGAGCCGCTGGAAAACGGCCTGTTCGTCACCTTCGGCGCGCCCGAGGCGTCCGCAGACTGCCGCACGCTCTACGCCGTTGCGGTCGATGACAACGGCACCGGCATCTCGGGCAACGGAACCTACTCCATCGTTCAGCTGCGGCGCTGATCGTGTACGCCATGTTTCGTGCGACGAGGCGCTGTCGCTTTCTTCTCTAACTCGTTGCAGGCGGGCGCGCGCCTGCGCTCGACACCGTGGAGAAACCAGGCCCCGGTCTAACTCCTGGAGATGATGCATCTCGAACTACCGGAGAAGGCCATGGGCGCCGCAAAGACCGGATTCCTTATCGACATGGACGGAGTCATCTACCTCGGCAGCAAGCCGATCCGCGGCGCGGCGGAGTTCGTCGCGCGGCTGCAGGCGGCCGGGCACCCGTTCCTCTTCTTGACCAACAACAGCCAGCGCTCGCGGCGCGATATCAAGGTCAAGCTGATGCGCATGCGCATCATGATCGAGGAGTCGAACATCTTCACCTGCGCCATGGCCACAGCGCGTTTTCTGGCCCGGCAGCATCCGGGCGGTACCGCTTACGTCATCGGCGAGGGCGGGCTGCTCAACGCGCTGCACCGTAACGGCTACGCCGTGGACGACCAGCACCCCGACTACGTGATCGTGGGCGAGGGCAAATCGCTCAGCATGGAAATGCTCGAAAAGGCCGTGACCTTCGTCAACAACGGCGCTCGCCTGATCGCGACCAACCTCGACCCCAGCTGCCCGACCGAGAACGGCACGCGGCCCGGTGCCGGGGCGATCGTCCGTGCCATCGAGGCGGCCACCGGTCGCACCGCGCTGGCGCTCGGCAAGCCGAGTCCGATCACCATGTGCGAGGCCGCGCGCGAGCTCGGCACGACCGTCGAACGCACCGTGGTCATCGGCGACACGATGGAGACCGACATCCTGGGCGGCGTGCAGCTCGGCCTCACGACCGTGCTCGTGCTCTCGGGCAGTACGCGCAAGTCGCAGCTCGACGGCTACGCCTACCGCCCGACTCACGTCGTGAAATCCGTGGGTGAGCTCCTGTCGGGCGACCTATTCGACGCGATCGCTGCCTAGACGGTTCTACGGCGTCGAGTGTGTCTGGTGAGGGGAACACGCCGTAACGGCGGTGCCTGTCGCGGTCCAAGACGTGCAGCGCGACAGGCGGCGCCGTAGCCGGTGTGTTCCCCCAGAACAAGAATCCCGTCGCTTCGCGAGCACCGGGACACTGTCCATGCTAGTGCCGGCCCGTGATTCGGCTCGATTCGGTCTCCAAGCGCTTTGGTTCGCAGGTCCTGTTCGTGGACGGTTCTTTCGCCACGTTCAAGGGCGAGAAGACGGGCCTGGTCGGGCCCAACGGCTCCGGCAAGAGCACGATCTTCCGGCTGATCATGCGCGACGAGCAGCCCGACGCGGGCCAGGTGGCCGTCGATCGCGGCACCACCATCGGCTACTTCAGCCAGGACGTCGGTGAGATGAAGGAGCAGAGCGTGGTGGCCGCGACGCTCGACGGCGCTGGCGCGGTTTCGGAGGCCGGCAAGCGCCTGCGGGAGCTCGAGCGCGAGCTGTCCGACCCGGCCTACGCCGATCAGATGGAGAAGCTGCTCGAGGACTTCGGCGAGGCGCAGTCGCGCTTCGAGGAGCTCGGCGGCTACGCCCTCGACGCGCGCGCGCGGGAGATCCTGGCCGGCCTGGGCTTTGCTCAGGAGGTGATGGATGCCGACGTCGGCAGCCTGTCTGGCGGCTGGAAGATGCGCGTGGCACTGGCCCGCATCCTGCTCATGAAGCCGGACGCGATGCTGCTCGACGAGCCGACCAACCATCTCGACATCGAGTCGATCCTGTGGCTCGAGCAGTTCCTCAAGAACTACGACGGCGCGCTGATCATGACCTCCCACGATCGCGAGTTCATGAATCGCATCGTCGGCAAGATCGTGGAGATCGACGGCGGTGAGCTGACGGTGTTCTCGGGCAACTACGAGTTCTACGTGCAGCAGCGCGCTGTGCTCGACGCCCAGGCCACGAGTGAGTTCGAGCGCCAGCAGGCGATGCTGGCCAAGGAAGAGGCGTTCATCGCGCGCTTCAAGGCGCGCGCCAGCCACGCCGCGCAGGTGCAGAGCCGCGTGAAGAAGCTCGACAAGATCGAGCGCCTCGAGCCGCCCAAGCGGCGCAAGAAGCAGAGCTTCGACTTCCAGGATCCGCCGCGCTCCGGCGACGACGTGGCCAAGCTCTCGAGCGTGGGCAAGACCTACGGCTCGCGCAAGGTGCACGAGGGGCTCGACCTCCTCATCCGCCGGCGCGAGCGCTGGTGCGTCATGGGCGTGAACGGCGCCGGCAAGTCCACGTTGCTCAAGCTCGTGTGCGGCGCGGTGCCGCCCGACCAGGGCACGGTCAACCTCGGCGCCAGCGTCAAGCTCGGCTACTTCGCGCAGCACGCCCTGGAGCTGCTCGACGCCGAGAAGACGGTCTGGGAGACGGTCCAGGAGCGCTTTCCCAACGCCTCGGTGGGCTCGCTGAAGACGCTCTGCGGCGTTTTCGGCTTTTCCGGCGGCGACATCGACAAGAGCTGCCGCATTCTCTCCGGCGGTGAGAAGGCGCGGGTCGTTCTGGCCCTCATGCTCTACGATCCGCCAAACTTCCTCGTCTTGGACGAGCCGACCAACCACCTCGACATCGACACCAAGGAGATGATGATCGAGGCGCTGCGCGGCTTCGAGGGGACGATGCTCTTCGTCTCCCACGATCGACATTTCTTGCGCGAGCTCTCGAATCGAGTGCTCGAGCTCGGGCCGGACGGAGCTCACGCCTACGGCGGCGGCTACGGCGAGTATGTTTCCCAGGTCGGCTACGAAGCCCCCGGTGTCCACAGCTGATGGGATTTTTGCGATCCGTGGTGTGGCGCTTCTGCAGGGGTGCGGGCACGGTCGTTGCGCATTGCCCCCGTCGTGGGCGCTATTATCCTGCAGCAAGCCGCGTATTCGCGGCGGCATGTTAGTTGCTCGCGCGAAGCCACTATCCCATGACTTCGCCCGCCCCCGGCGTCGAGCCGAAATCCAAACCCGACCAGGACGAACGGCCGACGCTGCCGTCGATCCTCGTCGTTGACGACGACAAGGACATGTGCGAGCTGGCCGAGGCCGCTCTCACGCGTCGTTCGTTCTCCGTCACCTGGCGCCGCGATCCGCACGAGGCGCTGGCGCTGCTCGACGAGCACGATTACCGCGTGCTGCTCGTCGACATCAACATGCAGGGCATGAACGGCCTCGAGCTCTGCCGGGCCGCGCTGGTCAAGCGGCCGAACCTGATGGTCGTGGTGATGACCGGCTTCGGCAGCCTGGACCACGCCGTCGCGGCGCTGCGGGCCGGAGCTCACGACTTCGTGACCAAGCCGGTCTCGATGGACGCGCTGGTGATGATCCTCGAGCGCGCCGTCAGGCACCGCTCGATGAGCGAGGAGCTCGCCCGCCTGCGCGGCCGCGTGCAGAAGCGCGAGCTGCCCAACGTCATCGGCAACAGCGAAGCCATGCGCCGCACCGCCGACGTCGTGAACCGCGTCGCAGGCGGCGACGCCAGCATCTTCATCACCGGCGAGAGCGGCACCGGCAAGGAGCTGATCGCGCGCGCCATCCACGACTCGAGCCAGCGCCGCGGACCGTTCCTGGCCATCAACTGCGCGGCCGTGCCGGACTCGCTGCTCGAGAGCGAGCTCTTCGGCTACATGCGCGGCGCGTTCACCGACGCCAAGACCACGCGCTCGGGTCTGTTCGTCGAGGCCAACGAGGGCACGCTCTTCCTCGACGAGATCGGCGAGATGTCGCTGGGCATGCAGGCCAAGCTCCTCCGCGTGCTGCAAGAGCGCAAGGTCAGGCCGCTCGGCTCGGCGCAGGAGATCGCCTACGACGCGCGCGTCGTCACCGCGACCAACCGCGATCTCGAGCAGCTGGTGCAGGAGAAACGCTTCCGCGAGGACCTATTTTACCGCATCAACGTCGTGCGCATCGAGATGCCGCCGCTGCGCGCGCGCGGCGACGACGTGCTCCTGCTCTCGCAGTTCTTCCTGGAGCGGGCTGCCCAGCGCATGTCCAAGGACGTCACCAAATTCGGACGCGAGGTGGCCGAGCGGCTGCTCGCCTACGAGTGGCCGGGCAACGTGCGCGAGCTCGAGAACTGCATCGAGCGCGCTGTGGCCCTGGCCCGCTTCGACGCCCTGACCATCGACGACCTGCCGCCCAAGGTGCGCGACTACCGCTCGGAAGAGGTGTTCACGCCGAGCGACGATCCCAACGATCTTCCGCCGATGCACATCGTCGAGGAGCGCTACGTGCGCAAGGTTCTCGATGCGGTACAGGGCAACAAGACGCTCGCCGCCAAGGTGCTCGGCTTCGATCGCCGCACGCTGTACCGCAAGCTCGAACGCATGAACTAAGTGGACTCTTGCAGCCGCCGGCGGCCGCGGTTAGCCGTGGCGCCTCATGCGAGCTCGCGGGTTCTCTGGGTCGTTGCTGTCGGTCGCGGCTTGCCTGGGGCTCGCCGTCGCGTGCGGAGAGGACGCGCCCGGCGGCGGGCCTGCTCCGAGCGTGGGCGGTGCAGGCCCT
>DATLIL010000612.1:0-11704 GCA_035539475.1 Polyangiaceae bacterium | reverse complement strand
TTCGTCGGGGCCCCACCCCCAGGTTTTGGGGCCCCGACCCCAAAACGATTGTTACGCTTGAGACACGCACTATTCGCAGGCGACGAAGAAGAGCGGTTGGTGGGCCTGCTCGCTGATGGTGTAGAGCCCACGACCGTCGGCGGCGAAGGTGACGGCCTCGCCTTGCGGCTGCCGCGGCGTCGGCACCTCACGCGGTGTCCCGCGCAACGCCTCGGCGATGCTCGCGCCAGAGGGTCGGGCCCAGACGAAGATCGAGGAGTAGGTGCGGATCACGATGGCCTGCCCCGCCGGGGCCACGTCGCCTGCGGTCGGCATGTGGTTGCCCGGCAACGAGCCTCGACCGAAGACGAGGCGCGTCACCTCTTGCAGCTGGCGGGGTGGTCCCGACTCGAGCGGCGCCGACGCGCGGAAGACGATGGACTGCCCGTCGTTCTCCTTGCTGACGACGTGGATATCGCCGCTCACCGGGTCCACGAGCAGCACTTCGGCGTCGTGCCCTCGATCGGGGTAAGTGAAGTCCAGGGCGTCGACGGCGGACAGCTCGAGCGTGCCTGCGGCTTTCGTCTTCAGCTCGGGCTCTGCCACCCGGTACACCGTGATCACCGGGCGCGACAGACCGAGGCCGGTCCTGGCGACGTTATCGCCGATGTCCGCCAGGTAGACGTAGCTCTTGCCGCCAGGGCCGGGGCCGACGGCGACGTCCTCCACGTCGAGCACCCTGCTCAAGGGCAACGTGAACTCGGACAGCGTTCGGCCCTCCGCGTTCACCGCGAAGAAGCGGGGCGAGTCACCGGAGTCGTTGTGCACGAAGAAGACGCCAGGCTGACGGCGGCTGGCAGCGATGCCGGAGATCTCCTGCAGCCGATCGTCGTCGACCCTGCCGCTCACCCGCGGTTCTGCCGCGCTGGCGCACACATCCGACGAAGGGGCGCCGCCCGGGCTCCTCGCGGCTGGTGGAGCGCCGCTGCAGCCGAGGCTCGCGATCAAGACCGCACTGGTGAAGGCGCGGGTGACCACCGGCTCAACGCAGAGCTCGCAGAGCCGAGAGCCCGAACAAGCTCGTGTGAAAATGGAGCACCACGCCGGCGACGATGAGCCCGAGCACGAGCGGCAGCAAGAGTTCCCGCACGACGATGTGATTGCGGCCGGAGAAGATGGCCGCGAAGGGTAGGTTGGACGTCACTGCGGCGAAGCGCTGCCACTCTGCGCCGCCAGCGCCGGCCCGCCTGCGATCGATGTCCGCGCTGCCGACCGCGGCGGTGAGCAGCAGGCTGCCGAACAGGAACAGTGCCGGAACATTGCCGTTGACGATCAGGTGCGAGCCCGACCAGAGCATGACCCCCCACAAGAAGGGGTGCCGGGTGACTCGCAGCATGCCGCGGGCCGGCAATTCTCCGCCGAGCGCCTTCTCGCTGCCCACGGCGGTGGGGTTCGGTACGGTGAACGCACCGACGACGAACACGAAAGCGATGGGCACGACCACGACCGGCAGCCAGAACAGCGGCCGGGGTGTGGTCCACAGCGGCTCGCAAGGGGCGTGACGGTAGGCGTAGATCAGGAAGGACAGGCAGGCGATCGACAGCAATGCGAACGCACCCCGGTAGGCCTTCTCGCCGAGCTTTGCCACCAGCCAGGGCCTGAGCGCCGAGCCGGCCACACCGCGGTGGATGCCGAACCAGAGCAGCGCCGCGACGGCCAGGGTGACGTGCGCGTTCATTCGGCCGGAAGCATGGGGACCTTCCGAGACCGGCGCAAGGCGTCGCCTGGTGCGGTGCTGGTAGGCGGAGGCTGACCACCTGTACTAGCTTGTGCGCGTGCCGGGCTCATCCGTTCCGCCTGCCGCAGAGGTCGTACCGCGCTGGACGGTGCGCGACCCCGACGCGTGGCTCCGATTCGCTGCCTGGCTGGTCGTCGTGTTCGCGGCGGCGAACATCGCCGTGTTCTCGTTCGGTCGCGACCAGGGCATCTACGCGCTGCTCGGCGACGGCCTGCTGCACGGCAAGCTTCCGTATCGCGACCTCTGGGACTTCAAGCCGCCTGGGATCTATTTCGTCTACGCCATTGCTCAGGCGCTGTTCGGCAAGACGATGCTGGCGGTGCGACTCGTCGAGATCGCCGGCTTGATCGGGCTGATGTTCGCGTTCGGCCGGCTGGGTCAGACGTTCTTCGACAGCAAGACGGCGGGCTACCTCGGCGGCGCCGTGGCTGCGCTGATCCACGCCCAGCTCGAGTTCTGGCACACGGCACAGCCCGAGACCTTCGGTGGCTTTCTGACGGTGTTCGCGCTGGTGGCCACCACGCACGACTACGCCAAGCGCCGCCGCATGCTGGGCTGGGTCCTGGTCGGCGTGCTGTTCGGCGGTGCCTTTCTGCTGAAGCCTCCGCTCGGCGGCGGGGCGCTGGTCTGTGCGGCCTACCTCGCCAAGAAGGAGCAGCTCGGGTCTGGGCGTCGCTGGGCTGGGGTCTGGCCCGTGCTGACGGTGGCCGGCTCGGCGCTCCTGGTCGTGGCCGTGTGCGTCTCGTGGTTCGCGCTGCGCGGCGGCTGGTCCTGGCGGTGGTGGACGCTCGGAGAGTTGACGCCCGGCTACACCTCGCTCAGCTGGGCGGGGCAGCGTGAGCCTGGACTGCTCTACTACGCGACGGAAGAAGCCTTCTTCAAGTTCTCCGCGCTGGCTGCCGCGGGTGTGCTCGCGGCGGCGACGATCTCACCGATCCACGGCCGCGAGCGTGAAGGGTTGTTCCTTTGCCTCGGCATCATCGCGCTGCACGTCACCGGCATCGCGATGCAGGGCAAATTCTTTCCCTATCACTACGCCGCGACCTTGCCGCTGATCGCGTTCATCGCCGGCCTCGGCTACTACAAGCTGTGGCGGCGCTGTCTGGCGGGTGGGCTCACCGGCGTGATCGCCTTCGCGGCATTCATCCTCGCCGTCACGGCCATGCGCGAGGCCTCGCGTGATCTGCCGCAGCGCTTCTGGGAACGCGCGCAGATGCGCATGTCCTACCTTCTCCGCCGTCCGCCCTACGACACTCGCGAAGCGCTCGATCGCCATCTCTATTACGTCGCCGACTACAACCTCGACGCCGACCGCGCCGTGGCGCTCGAGCTGCGCTCGCGTACGCGCAGCAAGGATCCGATCTTCGTCTGGGGTTTCGAGCCCGTCATCTACTGGCTCGCCGATCGGGCGCCGTCCAGCCGCTTCGTCTACAACGTAGCGCAGCGCACGGAGTGGGAGCGCGACTACGCTCGCAGCGAGCTCATGCGCGAGCTCGAACGGCACCCGCCCGAGGTCTTCGTGGTGCAGCGCAACGACGTCTTCCCGGCGGTGACCGGACAGGTCTCGGACTCGAAAGACGACCTGCGAAGCTTTCCCGAGCTTCAGAACTGGGTCGACGAGCGCTACGAGAAAGTGACCTCGATCGAGGACTTCGAGCTCTACGAACGCCGCGAAAAGATCGGCGCTCGCTGACCCCGAAGGTCGTCCAGCGGACTAGCTCTGAGCCAGGATCTGCGCGCAGAGCTCGTCGAAACGCAGCGCCCAGAGATCGGGGGCGCCGGGCGGACCGTCGCGCAGCGGGCAGAGCTCGCAGCGGTTGCGAGGGAACACCAGACCGGCACGCACCGACGCGGCGCGTGCTGCGCCGAGATCGGCCGGCGAATCGCCGATCATCCACGTCTTCGCCGGGTCGAGCTGGGCGTGGTCGATCGCCTGAAGCAGCAGGCCCGGCGCCGGCTTGCGGCAAGTGCAGGGGCCCACGAGTGAGCCGTCGCCGCCGGGCCCGCCTTCGGGGTGGTGCAGGCAGACCTCTACGCTCTCGATGCGCACGCCGTGCTCGGCGAGGAGCGACACCAGTGCGGCGTTGGTGCGCTCGATGGCGTCGCGGCTGAACTGCCCCTTGGCCGCGCCGGGCTGGTTCGTGGCGATGCAGAGAGCGTATCCCGCTGCCTGGAGCGCGCTGAGCCCCTCCACCACGCCGGGCAAGAGGCGCAGCTGCGAGGGGTGGAAGGCCGCGCTGACGACGCCGGTCTCTTCGTCGCGCACGACGTCGATCAACGTCCCGTCGCGATCGAGGATGACGCCGGGTCGCACGCTCACGAGGGGCCCTCGGCGTCGGGCCAGACCTCGTAGCTGCCGCCGCGGCGCGAGCCGACGCCGAGCGTCTTGCCCAGGCGGATGAAGGTCCAGACAGTGCCGGCGACCTTGCGCAGCTTGCTCGTGCCGACGCGGTCCTGATAGTCGATGGGCACCTCGACCACACGGTAACCCGAGCGCGCCGGCCAGAGCAGCGTGTCGATCGGCAGCGCGTCGCCCTCGCCGTCGAAGCTGAAGGCGCGCGTGACCGACGAGCGATAGCCGCGCATGCCGCTGTGCAGGTCGGCCACGCGCACGCCGTTGAGCAGCTGGGCGCAAACGGCGAAGGTCTTGTTGGCCAGATAGTTCGGCAGCGGCATGGCCGCCGGCTTCTCGCGGATGCGGGCCGCGTTCACCACGTCGACGCCCGACTCCAGAATGCGGCGGATGTCCGGGATCATCGCGGGCGGATAGGTGAAGTCGCAGTCGAGATAGATCAGCGCCTCACTCTCCTTCGACGCCTCCGTCATCAAGAGCTCCATGGCCGGGCCGTGCCCGCGGGGCGGCAGTTGGCGCAGGACGCGCGCGCCCATGCGTTCCGCGATGATCGGCGTGCGATCCTTCAGTGAGCTGTCGACGATGAGGAGCTTGGCGTCCGGAGCCTGGCGCCGGATCTCGTCGATCATGCGCTCGATGCTCTCTTCCTCGTCCATGGTCAGCATGCCGATCGTCAGCGAGAGCGGACCGGGCTCTGGCTTCTTGCGCGCCACGATCACGTTCTGGAAGATCGCGAGCTCACCGACGCTCTCGGCCAGCTTCGTCTCGAACGGACGGACGAGCGAAAGGTAGGCCTGGTACGGCGACCAGTCGCGAAAGCCGGTCGGCGCCTGCTCGCCGGCCTTGAGACTCATCAGGTCGCGCGCGCTGATCACCCCGCGCAGCGCCTTGAGCAGCATGGGCGTGTGTTCGATTTCGAGGACCTCGAGCCCCGCGCTGGCGACGAGCCGCGAGAGCTCGCCCTGCGCCAACAGCCGCGGCGAGCTGCCCTCGGCGGTGCGGTAACCGATGCTCGGCCGCGCCAGGTGCAGGCGAACGGGCCAGGCTTCCGAGTTGCGCGCCGAGGCGATCAGCCGTCCTTCCGGCTCGAGGTAACGCGCGAAGCTACGGACGATGGCGGCCGGATCGGTGCTGCGCTCGAGGATGTCCGGCATCACGATCAGATCGAAGCGACGCTCACCCAGGGCAGCTGCCACGCCCCGCTCGTCGGCGGGATCGAGCGCGTGAACCTCGTCGAGCAGGCGTCCTGCTTGCTCCGCCAGCTCGGGGTTACCCTCGATGCCGGTGACGCGTGCACCGCTACGGCGTGCAAACAGCGAGTGGATGCCCGCGGCGCAACCAACATCGAGCATGGTGCGGGGTCGGCCCACGAGCGCCATCAGGGCGGGATTGATTTCCGTGCTGGGAAGCTGAGTGAGCATGAAGGTCGAGGCGAAAAGCGGCGAGAAGCTAGCGCGATCCTGCGGCCGAGTCGATTCTTGCTGCGCGCGCGGGCGCGTGAGACGACGCTGACGCATGTCCTCTGCCTCCGGGCGTCCCTTCCCGCTCGACTACGAGTCGCGCGGCTACGCCTACGTGGAGCGGCCGAACCAGACCCTGATCGCGCTGCTCGGCAAACACGTCTTTCGCCGCGCGCCGGAGGCAGCCATCCTCGACGTCGGCTGCGGCGCCGGCGCCAACGCGCGCGCCATCGCCCTGCGCTGGCCGGGAGCACGGATCGTCGGTATCGAGCCGGACGCCCGCGCCGCGGAGCTCGCCCGCAGCGCTTGCGCCGAGGTCCATCACGGCACTCTGGACGACTTTCTCGCGCGCGAGCGCGGGGAGCGCTTCGACGCCGTCGTGCTCTCCGACGTGATCGAGCACGTGGTCGAGCCCGTTCCCTTCTTGAGCGCGCTGGTCGCTGCGAAAGCGACCCAGGGCGCTCGCTGGTTCGTGTCGGTTCCGAACTACGCCGTCTGGTACAACCGGCTGCGTACGCTGGCAGGCAGCTTCTCCTATTCCTGGTCCGGCCTGTACGATCGCACTCACGTGCGCTTCTACACCCGGCGCGGTATCCGCGAGCTCCTCGAGCATTGCGGCCTGCGCGTGGTGGCGCAGGGGGCGACGCCGTCGCTGGTGCAGTCGGCAGCACCGTTGCTGCGCCGCTTCTTCGAAGCCGACGTCGCGCGAGGCGAGCATCTGACGCTCGGCGAGTCGGCCGCCTTTCGTGCCTACGCCGGCTACGTCGAGCCGCTCGAGACGAGCCTGTGCTCGCTCTGGCCCGAGCTGCTCGCCTTCCAGATCGTCAGCGTCGCCGAGCCACGGCGATGAGCTGCTCGCCCCAGTAGCGACGGTTCGCGTAATACAGCGGCTTGAGCGCGCGACCGAACAGGCGATAGGCGCGCGACAAGAAACCCTGGCCGAGCCCGGCCGGCGGCTCCCGGCCGGGGCGAAAGGCGAAGCGCGAGGCCAGGCGCACCGCGCTGCGGTAGGCGTTGTGAAAGGGAAAGCCCCAGGCCCACAGCTCCTCGACCGTGAAGCCCCCCGACTCGAGCAGCGCGCGCAGCGAACGCCGCGAATAGTGCCGGCGGTGGCCGATGAGCTCGTCGAAGCGCGAGCGAGCACCGCCCGGCACGGTCACGACCAGGAGGCCCGAGGCAGCCAGTAGCTCGCGCAGCCGAGCGAGCGCCAGGGCGTCGTCGTCCAGGTGCTCCAGCACCTCCGAGCAGATCACGACGTCGTAGCGACCGAGCCGCTCGCGTTGCGCACTGTCGAAATCGCTGGCCTCGAGGTCCAGGGAAAAGATCTCGGCTGCCGGGCACAGCGCCTGCGCGCTGCTCTGGCTTTCGCTCGAAACGTCGGCGCCGGAGAGTCGGGCACCCGGCAGCGCGCGGCTGAGCTCCAGCAAGAGCTCGCCACGTCCACAGCCGGCGTCGAGCACATGGAGCGCGCGCGGCGCGAGCTCCAGCAAGAGCTTGCGTACCGCGCGCCGGCGGTGGAAAGACGCCGGATTGACCGCGTCCAGATCGGCGTAGCCTCGCCACACGGCGTCGTAGAACTCCGCGCTGCTGATCTCGCTCATGGCCTCACCAGCAGCGAAGCCAAGGCGAGCACGCCGGTGACGAGCAGCGCGACCAGCGCCGTGAAGCGCAGCGCACGCGCGACGGTAAGCTGTCTGGTCGAGCGAGGCTCGTAGCGAGCGCGCACCGCGGCCAGCAGGTCCTCGAGCTCGAGCTGCAGCGCGCGCTGCGTGTCGGCGTCGAGACCGTCGGCGAAGCACGGGTCGTCCGCCGTCATCAGTCGTTCCATCGGCTCGCCTTGCGCGGCTAGCTCGAGAGCGCTCAGGGCCTTCCACGTCGCGGCCGGACCGAGCGCGGCGCCTTCGAGCTCGCCGCGCGACGCGAGCAGCGCCGAAACCGAGAGCGAAAGGGCTTCGCGTCCCAGGCAGAGCGCCGCCGGGATCGCTTCGGGCTCGCGCGTGTCACGGGCGAGCTTCTCCCGCAGGCTGGCCGCGCGCGCGAGCCGGCTCACCTGCTCGCGGCGCTCGCTGGGCAGCGAGCGAGCCAGCGCGCCAGCGCGGGTCAGGAGCAACGGCTCGAGGGCGGTGAGCACAGCCTGCTTCATGGCCGGAGCCTCGTTTTCGCTTCGCAGAGCCAGGCTGTCAATGATACCTGGCAGCAGATGCGCCTCCGGACGCTGCTTTCGAGGTTACCCGAGGTCGGGTCCTTGACCGAGCTGGCGGCGTTTTCGCTCCTCGTCGTCGCGGTCGTCAGCATGCTGTCGCCCATGCTGAGCGACTTCAGCACGTACGGTTTCCACGACTGGGACGTGGAGACCGCCTACCGCTACATCACCGTGCTCAGCCTCAAGGAGTACGGCGAGGGTCCGTGGTGGCACCCGTGGCTTTGCGGCGGGGCTCCCGGCTGGGGCTACGTGGAGGGCGCGAGCAACCTGGTTTCGCCGTACCTGCCGCTCTATCTCGCCGCCGACGTTCGCGCCGCGATCCGCATCGAAGTGCTCGGTCAGGCGCTGCTCGGCCTGGCGGGCGCGTACCTGTTCGCGGGGACGCTGAGCAAGAGCGTGGCGCTGCGTACGCTGCTCGCGGTGCTCTGGGTGCTCAACGGACGTTGGGCGCTGCAGGCGGCGGTGGGCCACACCTGGCACCTGCAGTACGCGCTCATGCCCTGGGCCTTCTATCTGTTCGAGCGCGCGTGCGAGCCCGGCAAGCTGCGCCGCGCCGTCTACGTCGGTCTGTGCATCGCTCTGCTCGTGTACTGGGGCGGCATTTACCCGCTGCCGCACACCGCGCTCTTGCTTTCGCTTTACGCGCTCCTGGTTGCGGCGTTCACGCGCCGGCTGCAGCCCGTTCTGGTCATGGCCATCGCCGCACCCGTCGCCGTGGCTGTGTCGGGGCCGAAGCTGTTCGCCGTGCTCGATCACATGCAGGACGTTCCACGTCTGATCGAGAGCAAGGAGGTGATCGGCCTTTCCGAGCTGCTGGTGATGCTGACCGACACCAGTCAGCGCTACGGCTCGCGCCCCGTGCGCACGCCGGCGTACAACTGGCATGAATGGGGTATCTACGTCGGCGTGGCCGGCGTGGCGCTGCTCGTCCTGGCGCTGATCTTCGGCCGCGGCCCGCGCGAATACGCCCTGAAGATCCTGGGTCTCCTGTGCCTGCTGCTCGGCTTCGGCGCCTTCCACGAGGCCGCGCCGTGGACGCTCTTGCACCAGCTGCCGATCTTCGCCTCGCAGCACGTTCCCTCGCGCTTTCACTACCCGATGCTGCTCATGTTCGGCGCGGTCGCCGTGGCCACGCTGGGGCGTTGGCTCGAGCCCTACCTGCGGCAGAGGCCCTGGCTCGATGTCGTGCTGCTGGTTCCGGTGGCTCTCTTCGCGTTCGACCTCGCCTCCGTGTCGCGCGTGCCGTTCACGCAGGCCTTCTGGATGGAAGCGCCGGCCGAGATCCGCCCCGCCGAGCGCTTCGAGCACGCACAGAATCCTCCGCTGAACTATCGGCGTCGTGACTGGGCGGCGCCGATGCTGCTCAGCATGATGGCCAACACCGGCGTCATCAAGTGCTACGGCATCGACGCTAACTTCGTGCCGGGTGCCCGCGCCAAGAGCGACCCCGGCTACCGCGGGGCAGCCCACGTCGAGCAGGGCGAGGGCAAGGCGGAGGTCGTGGAGTGGACACCCAACCGGGCCCGCGTTCGCGTCAGCGGGGCGAAGCCCGGCGCGCTCGTCGTCTACAACATGAACTACGACCGCAACTGGCGCGCCAACGGCGAGCCGGCCCTCGAGTTCGAAGGCGTCGTGGCGCATCGTTTGGACGCGGGCGAGAGCGAGGTCGAGTTCAGCTACTTCCCGCGCACCTTTGCCTGGTCCATCCCGCTGGCACTGCTCACGCTCGCCGCCTGCTTCGTTCGCCGCTCGCACCTCGAGCAGCTGCGCACCCGGCTGCGGCGCATTCGGCCGACGAGCTCATCAAGGGCGCCCTCAGCGTGAAATTACGTTCATCCAGGTGGTGAGCGGAATTGATGACTACTGACGAGCGCGCCCAGAGTCGCTACCAACGGCTGCGGAGGCGACATGCCATACAACGTACTCTGTCTCGACGGCGGCGGAATCAAGGGCGTCATCACGGCAGTGCTCTTGCAACGCCTGGTGCAGAACGCAGGTGGGCAGGGGTTTCTGGAGCACGTTCACTTCGTTGCGGGCACCTCGACGGGAGGCCTGATCGCGCTCGCCATCGCCGCGGGCAAGTCCGTGGCGGAGATCCGTGCGCTGTACGGCACGAAGGGCCCGGAGATCTTCGCTGATTCGCTGCTGGACGACGTCAAGGACGTCGGCAAGTTGCTCGGCGCCGACTACTCACTCACGAACCTCGAGAAGATCCTCAAGGGCATCCTGGGTGAGGCGACGACGCTCGGTGATCTGAAGAAGCGCGTGCTGCTCACGACGTTCGATCTCGACAACGAGAGCAAGGTCGCCAGCGAACGGCGCTGGAAACCGAAGCTCTTTCACAACTTCCCGGGCACCGACTCCGACGCGGCCGCGGCGGCGTACAAGGTGGGCCTCTACACCTGCGCGGCGCCGACGTACTTTCCCACGGCCGACGGCTACATCGACGGCGGCGTGTTTGCGCCCAACCCGAGCATGTGCGCCCTCGCTCAGACCCAGGATCGCCGCACCGGCGTGCACGTCCCGCTGGCGGACGTGCGCCTGCTGTCGCTCGGGACGGGACAGTCCCAGCTGCGGCTGGAGGGAGCGCGACACGACTGGGGCTACGCCGCCTGGGCGCCGCCGCTGCTCGACATCCTGTTCGACGGTGTGACCGGCATCGCGGACTTCCAATGTGAGCAGATGCTGCGCGAGAAGTACCATCGCCTGGCCCCCGTATTTCCCGAGAACGTCAAGTTCGGCATGGACGACGTCGACAAGGTCGACGACATGATCAGGTTCGCGGAGAGGGTCGATCTGACTGCCACGAGCAAGTGGCTCGCCACGCACTGGAACACCTGAGCGCCAGCGTCAGCTGCGGTGCATGTTGGCGATGATGCGCGCGCCGTCGAGATCGAAGCGGAAGCGCAGCGGGCGCAGTCCGCGGCGGGTGAGCGTCTCCCAGACGGCGCGTTTGTTCTCGGGGCGCACGTAGAACATGAAGAAACCGCCGCCGCCGGCGCCGATCAGCTTGCCGCCGAGGGCGCCGGCCCGGCGTGCCTCGTCGTAGATAGCGTCGAGGCTCTCGTCGGTCATCTTGCTGGCGAGCTTGCGCTTACGCAGCCAGTGCTCGTGCAGGAGCTCGCCGTAGCGATCGGTGTCGCCGTCGACCAGCAGACGGTAGACCTCGCGGCCGATCTCCTTGATCCGGTGCATACCCTCGACGGTGGCGGCGTCGCTCTGGCGCAGTCGCTCGCCCTGCTCGCTGAGCACGAGCTTGGCGGGGCGCTCCACGCCCGAGTACATGATGAGCAGGTTGTTCTGCAGCTCGTCCAGGACCTCGTCGCGCACCGGTACGGGCTCGGCGTGCACCGTGCCGTCGGGGTCGATGGTCAGCGCGGTGACGTTGCCGAGTGCTGCGATGTACTGGTCCTGCTTGCCGACCGGCTCCCCCAGCCGCTTCATCTCCAGCTCACAGGCCTCCTCGGCGAGCCGCTCGGACGAGACGAAGTCGCGCTTGTAGGCGTGCAATGCGTTGAGCAGCGCCACCGTGAAGCTGCTCGAGGAGCCGAGGCCGCTGTTGGCGGGCAGATCGGCGACGCTGGTGAGCTCGATCGCGCGCTCGATGCCCAGCATGCGCAGCGCTTCGCGGAAGATGCGGTGGCGGATGGCATCGACGCTGGGGACTATTTCGGTCTCGGAGTAGGCCAGGCGTATGTCGTCGTAGAAGCGCTTGTTGGCGGTGACGTAGACGTAGTGGTCGACCGCGGCGCTCACGACGTAGCCGCCGTGCTGCTCGTAGTAACTCGGTAGATCGGTCCCGCCGCCGCCGAGCGAGAAGCGAACCGGAGCGCGCGAGACGATCATGCGGCCCCTGACTACCGCGTTGCCAGGTAGGCGTCGAGTTCAGCCAGTCCTGCCTTGGACCCGAT
>DATLIL010000611.1:0-3420 GCA_035539475.1 Polyangiaceae bacterium | reverse complement strand
CAGAGCGCACGCCCTCCGACGCCGGGGCCAAGGTGCCGTCGATTCCGCCGCCGGCTCCAAGCGGTCGTTCCGCCCCGCCGCCACCACCGCCGCCCAAGCCTCGAGCGGGCACGATGATCGGTGTGGCGCCGCCGAAGCTCGATACCGAGCCCGCGCCGACCGAACGTAAGCCCGTTTTCGTGCGCAGCGAGTCGATCGCTGATCACGATCTCTCGCCGCCGCCGGCACCTGTGCCCGCACCTCTCCCCGAGCCGGTCGCTGCTCCCGAAGCTAGCCTGTTTGCAGCCGAGCCAGTGGCTCAGCCCGAGGCTCCGGTCGTACCAGCGCCCTCGCCGCTCTCGGTCGAGCCCGCAACCACGCCATTCCCCAACGGGCCCCGCCCAGGGACGTTCGCCGCGGCCATCAACGCTCCGGTGCGTATCGCCGGTGCCGACTTGCCGCTCTGGTCGTTGCTGGGCCCGATCCTCTTGCTGGTCGTCGTGCTCGTCGTGGTGGTCGCCGTCCTGGTCGGCTCGACTGGCGAAGCGAGCGCCCCAAGTGCCGCCGCCTCCGGCAGCGCGGTAGCTCAAAAGCCCAAGCCGAGCGCCGCGCCCGTGCCGAAGGTTCCACCCAAACCAGCGCTCGCCAAGTTGCTCGAGGGCAGGGCGCCGGAGTCGCTGACCGTCAGCGAGCTGCTCGAGCTCGACGACGCACGCGCCGAAAAAGAGCGCGACGCCGCCAAGGCCCTGCGCGAGCGTCTCGCCAAGGAGCCGGAGGCGTTCAAGGACAAGACCGTGCTGCGCGACCTGCGCAAGTACACGGACAACGCCGATACGGCGCGTGAAGCGCTCGCGGCCATGGCCGCCGCCAGCGGCCCGCAGGGCGCGGATCTGCTCTACGAGATCTGGACCGGCACGCAAGCGCGCACCGATACGACCGAGCTCGCGCGGGCGCTGCTATTCACGCGCGACGTGCGCAGCAAGGCCTCGCCGGCTCTATCCGTGGCGCTCGATCTCAGGCAGGCGGAAACCTGCGAAAAGAACAAAGAGATCTTGCCGCGGGCGCTGAAAGAAGCGGACAAGCGCGCGCTGCATCTCCTGACCAAGCTGACCGCGACGAAGGGCTGTGGTCCGAAGAAGAAGGACGATTGCTTCCAGTGTCTGCGCGGCAGTGACGAGCTAAAGTCGACGATCAGCGCGATCAAGACGCGCAAGACGCCGAACCCTTTCAATCCCTAGGACCGAGGCCCAGACGATCGAGACTGCGCGAGCGCAGCAGGCCGTCCGGATCGACCTCGCGCTTGAGCGCGGCGAGCTCCCCGATGGCCTCGCGGTGCATGCTGCGCAGCACGTCGTCGTCGACGTGTAGCTGCTTGATCAGCTGCACCACGGCGCCGAGCTCCTGACCGCGCCGGCCGAGCTCTCGACAGAAACGCGTGGCCCGCTCGACGAGGTCGGGGTGACCGTGCAGGGCGCGGCAGCTCCAGGTGAGCACGTGCGAGCCCTGCTCGTGCCGGTAGCTCGCGTTGAGGGGCCAGCGGCAGCGTGGCAGAGGGAGCACGTCCTGGAGCTCGAGGTGCGGTCCGATCGCGCGGTGCTCGGGCTGCTCCAGCATGGCGAAGTAGAGCTGCATGAAGGCGCGTAGTGCTGCGCGCGGAATGACCCAACCCACGTGCACCAGGGTGAGCTTCGGGTCGACGTCGAGCGCCCGCCCGAGCGCGCGAACGCCAGCGCCAGCGCGCTCGAAGGCTTCGCCCGCCTGATCGTGGCTCGATTGAAAGAACGCCCAGTCGTAGTAGTCCGACGTGTAGCTTTTGCCGCGGCGCAAGAGCCGGGGCACGAGCCACTGCGCCGGCGCCGGAAAGCGATGCACCAGGAGCTGCAGGAGCGCGTTCCTGGTTCCCTTTCCGTCGAACAGCGGCAGGGTAACGCCGGCGCTGGCGTCGTCCGAGCGCCGACGCGCGACGACCACGGCCCTGCCGGAGCGCGGCGAGCCGAAGCAGACCAGACCCACGCCTTCGCTCCAGTGAAAGCCCTCGCCGCTCCGGTTTCCCTCGGCGTGCTGCAGGTAGCTGTCCACGGCAGCCAGCGGCTCGCCCGAGTGCTCGCTCAGGACCTGCATCACCACGCGGGCTCGCGGTGACACCGCGCAGAGCTCGAGCTCCATCTCGCTGACCAGCCCGAGCGCCCCCAGCGCTCCGGGGACGTAGCGAAAGAGCCGGCGCTCGAGCTCACCGGGTGCGTCGGCAGAGCAGTCGTGAATGGCGCCGGTGGGACAGACCAACCTGAACGCCGTGACGTGATCGGCGAAGAAGCCGCCGTAGGTATCGGTGGTGCGGCCGTGGGTGTTGGTGCCGAGCGCGCCGCCGAGCGAGATGGCCGACGAGGTGGGGCACGAGAACGGCATGTACTCCAGGCCCTCGGCGTGAACGGCGGCGAGGAGCTCGGCGAAGGTCGTGCCCGCCGGCGCGCGCACGCGCAGCGCGCCCTGCGAGGTTGGCTCCAAGACCTGCACCGGACCCTTCAGGCGTTCGCTGCTGATCGCCACTCCGCCTGCGCCAGAAGGCAGGAAATGTCCCTCGAACGAGCGCTGCGCGCCGACCAGCGCGACCGTGCGCGAGCTCGCTGCGGCCAGCCGAAAAGCCGCCGCTGCCTCCTCGCTCGAGCGCGGCGCGTACAGGCGCTCCACGTCGGCCGAGTAGAGACCTCCGCGCGTGGACAGTCGCGCCGGCCCGAGATCGAGTGCCCTCTCGCTCACTTGCCCGCCGGGCGCAGCCGCGGGAACTGCTCCAGGTAGCTCGCGAAGCGAGCGCGGATGGACTCATCGTCGAGACCGAAGTCGGCGCTGCTATAGCGATGCCGACCGTGTTTGTGCTGGGGATTGGCGCGCACGAAGGCCTCGATGCGCGCCGCGTAGTCCGCGTCGAAGTCGAGACCATGGTGCTCGCGGATCCGCCTGACCACGCCCACGGGGTCGGCCACGAGCTCGTCGTAGTAGACGTCGATCAGCGTGCCGGGCGCGAGCGCGTCGCGCGCCGCCAGGTTGCGCTCGATGCCGTGCGCCATGAACTCGAGGTTGGCCCGACCGAGCTTGTGCAGATCGAGCTCGTCGCTCACCGCGTGGTGCAGCGTGTAGAACAGGCTGTTGACGCTGTTCAGGGCCTGCGCTGGATCGCGATGCAATTGCACGAGGCGCACGTTGGGCACGGCCTCGATCAGCGCGCCGAGGTTGGCGGTGTGGATCGGCGCTTTCAGGGTGAGGCGCCGCGTGGGCTGCTCGGCCTGAAAGATCTGCAGGTGCTCGCGGTACTGGCGGTACGGCCCACGTTGGTCCTGTTCGGTGTACCAGTCGAGGTAGCGGTAGGCCGGCGCCGCCACCCAGAAAGACGAGCTCACCATCGTGCTGTCGAACAGGAACAGGCACTCCTCGGCCTCGTCGGGT
>DATLIL010000610.1:0-3944 GCA_035539475.1 Polyangiaceae bacterium | reverse complement strand
ACACCCGCTTGTTGGCCCGGTTGGTAGACATACTGCAGCGGCCCACAACTCCATGATCCCTGCCGTCTCCTAAGGCAGCTCGAGTCGGACAACCTCCAGCACAACACGCCGTCAGCGCGCGCTAGAGACCGCGACGCGGATGCAAAGGGGCCGGCAGGAGCAATCTCCTTGCGTCCCTTGCGCCCTTGCGGCTCATCCGTTCTGCCTCTGCGCCTTTGCGCCTTTGCGGCCATCCCAACCCGAGAGGGCGGCAGGCGGTGGCGTTATGGTGTGTTCACCAAAACCAGCCGGGATTAGCGGCTGGCTACGAGGGTGAGCTTGTCGCGGAGCTCGGCAGTGGCATTCGAGACCAGAGACCAGTTGCCGGTGATGTAGAGCACGGCCAGGACGAGCGCGGCGGCGATCGTGACCACCACGAAGGCGACGAGCACGGGGTTTCGGCGCTTCTGCTTGCTCAGCACCGTGTGGCTCATGCTCATGGTGGAGGTCGGCTCGAGCAGCACCTCCGCGATCGGCACGTTGGTCGGCGGCATCGAGATGCGGCGCGGCGGCGGCACCGAGGGCGGACGCGCCTGCGGGACCTCGGGCGGCAGCGCGGGCGGCGCGTGGCTGGCGGCGGACGCCACCTTGGTCACGGAGTCGAGATTGGCCTCACCCATGTTGAGGACCTTGTCGACCTCGTCCTTGAGCTGGTTGTTGCGGAAGACCTGGGTCTGGTCGTCGTCGTCGGGCGGCGGCAGCTTGGGCGCCGGACGCTTGGCGATCCGCGTCATGTCGTCGTCTTCTTCGACGGGCGGCGCGCGGGTCACGTGCGTGGCGCTGTCGTACTCCTCCTCGTCGCGGATGCGCGCACCGATCACGGGCAGGTAGCCGGCGGCGCGCAGCTCGGTCGCGATCGTGTCGATCTCGAAGAGTGTGAGCCACTTCTCCATGCCGTCACGCCAGGCGTGGGTGGAGGTGGTGATCTCGCCGGCGGCGTACAGCTCGACGATTCGCCGGACGCTGATCCGCTCTTTCTGGGTGGCCGAGAAGGCGACCATGTACTCCTCGCGAGCACGCGCGAGCTGCTCGGCGTTCTCGGCGACGATCTTCGGCGGCTCGTGGGTCCCGTCCACCATCAGCGCCGCGCCGCACTTCTTACAAACGGTGCGCACTTTGCGCCCGACTATCTTGGTGTCAGGAACCACGTAGCGCGTGGAGCAAGCAACGCACGCGATGATCATGGGCACTCGAGCCCCGCGACGGCGGGGTCCTCCACAAGAGTACATCCATGTGAGTTCGGTTTCACCTGCACAAGTCCACGAAACCGTGAGGTACACACCGCCGGACATCGACGCCTAGTGTGGGAGCCGCTCCGTGTTGTCATGACTACTTCGCCGCCGTGGCCTTCCCGACGCAGCTCATCACGTCGTCGCACGAGTCCTTGAACGAACAGCGCAGCTGGAAGCTGCTCGGTTTTCGCTGACACTCGATGCCCGGGTCGCCGTCCAGCTTGCCGTCGCGGCGGGCCTGACAGGCGGCCAGGCGCACACACTGCTGGACCACGTTGTCCTTGGGCGGGAGGTTGGCCTTGAGCGGTTGCCCCTCCTCGAACACGAAGGTCGCGACCGATTCGCCGAGCGTCGGGGCGTTGCCGCAGACCACCTCCGGGTTGCTGGTGGGAACCACGGTCTTGTAGACGGCCGCGACCTGCATGCAGGTGTCGGCCGAGTTGCAGTCAGCGACCAGCGCGACGCCTTTGGTCGGCTTGTGCGCGGCGCCCCGAAGCAGCACGTTGCTGGCGCCACCCGAGAGCGTGAGCGTGGAGTACTTGAACTGCTGATTGGCCAGAAATACCTGTCGCGCGAAGTTCCAGGGCAACTTGCCGCTGTCGAACACGCCCTGCGTGACGGTGGTCAGAATGACATGAGGCGCCTTGCAGTTCGCAGGGATGTGCCGGATGCCGTCGAGCGAGTACTTGCCGTCGAACGGCTTCGCGGCGGGCGCCAACTCGTTGGCGGCCAGCGCAGCGCTGGCGACGGCGGCAGCGGCGGCAGCGGCGGCAGCAGGTGAGACGGGCGGAGCCGCCGTCGCCGCTGCGGTGGCTGCGACGGCAGAAGCCGCTGGCGACGGAGCAGTCTGCGGCGGCGTCTCCTCGTCGAGCATCGCCTTCGCCGCTTGCTTGCAGGCCATGAGGGCAGCGAGAGTCAGCAGGATGCCGAGATGTTCTCTCCGCATAGCCCTTTCAGGAGAGCGGACACATCACAGGCCGTCAAGGGGCCCGCGGCGGTACGAGCCCGGCTTACATCTCGTCGTCTTCGTTTTGCTCGGCACTGTTTCTCGACCGCACGCTCGCCTTGCGCAGCAGCAGTCCACGGCTCGACGCGCTGAAGCCGACGCTCGCGAGTGCGGGCGCAAGCACGGAAGCGGTGGCTTCGGCGCCATCGATCTCGCCGAGCAACAGCGCGCGACGGCGGACGCCGTCCACCGCGCTCGCGAGCGTGCTGGCAATGGCCTGCGCGGCCTGCTCTCGCTCGGGCTCTTCGGCCGGTAGGAAGGTCACGAGCGTCTGTTCGGTCTTGCCCAGGTAGGCCACGAGCTCGCCGCGGAAAAGTACGACGTAGGCCCCGGGCGTGCGCTGGCAACGTCCGCCGGGGGGCCAGGGCAGTCCCGCGCCGTAGGGGTTGGCCGGGTCGATGGCGGAGAGCAGCAAGGCGCCGGATTCTGTCTGTCGACGCAGCAAGCGCAGACGATCGTCGGCGCCCGGCTCAGCGAACTGGGCACCGCCCAGACCTTCGACGAAATAGCCGCGCCGAACCTTGCCCGACTCCTCGAGCGCCTTGAGCACGGGGTAAGCGTCCGCGAACGACAGCGCGAGACCATCGGTCTGCACCGCCTCGCGCGTCACCACGCCGAAGCGATCCAGGAGCGTCCGCACCTGAGCCAGGCGCCGTGACGTCGCGCTCTCGCTGCTCGGTGCGACCAGCGACCAGCGGCCCTCGCTGCCGGGCAGCCCGCGCGGCCGCGGCGTCCGTCCTCGGCTCTTCCGGTCACGCTCCCTGGCGCCGAGGCGTGCGCGCAATGGCAGCAGCGTGTCGTTCTTGACCTCGCCGGCCCAGACCATGTCCCAGAGGGCACGCAAGACGTCGGGAGGAAAGGCGCCGCATTTTCGCGCCAGCTCGGCGAAGAACGAGGCCCCACGCTGGGCGAGCGCCTCGCGCAGCACGCGGCAGAGCTCGCCCTCCGCCTGGCGTGGCGGCGGCGCGAGCAAGTCGAAGCGGTCGCTGCGGTAGAGCGCGATCCTGCCGTCGGAGTCGCCGATCGGCTCGACGCCGATCCAGACGAGCTCTCCGCCGAGCATGAGGTCGTCGAGCAACCCCGGCTCGTAGCCCTGCATGCGCGCCGGCAGGACGTCGGACTCGAGGCTGCTCGCCGGCAAGCTCGCACCCTCCAGCTGTTCGACGACGGCGAGGAGCGCGTCGGTCCCCGCGCGGCGGCGGCCGATGCCCTGCCAGTCGGCGTAGAGCAGCGCCAGGGACGCCGGTGGCACCGGTTCGACCTGCGCCCGCAGGAGAGCGAGGCTCTTGTGCTTGATCGCGCTGAGCGCCTCGCGCTCGCAGTACTCGCGACCGCGCCCACCCGCGAGAAATGCTCCCTCGAGCACGCGCCCCTCCCGGACGAGCTCGCCGAGCGCACGCTCCACCACCGGGACCTCCAACCCGAAGCGCCGGGCCGGCGCGGCTGCATCGAAGGGGCCGTGTGTGCGGGCATAACGCGCCAGCACGTCGACCAGAGGGCGCGGGCCGGGCTCGAGAAAGACCGGCGGCAAGCCGGGCGGCGGCGCCAGCCCGAGCGCAGCGCAGAGCTTGCCGCTGTCCTCGGCGGCAGCGTAGCGCTGCTCTCCGGCGATGCCGAGCGTCACGACGCGACGCGCACGGCCGAGCACGGCGAGCCAGCCATCGAGC
>DATLIL010000609.1:0-6206 GCA_035539475.1 Polyangiaceae bacterium | reverse complement strand
CAGGACAGAGTCGCGAAATGCGGCGTACTAACTGGCGCGGGCACGGTGAACCCTCCTCGTGCGTCAGAACACTGCGTCGACGCGCGGAACCACGTTAGGTTGCTGCAGAAATCGAGTCGCGTCTACGGTGTCTCGCCGAGGCAAATTACCTCGGCGCCACACCGAGCTTGCGTGAAATTGCTCGCGCTGGAGCTCAGTGCACGGGTTTGCGCGGTTGCAGTAATTTCGCGATCAATCCGGTCCAGCCCGTCTGGTGGCTGGCGCCGATGCCGCGCCCGCTATCGCCGTGGAAGTACTCGTAGAAGAGCACCAGATCGCGGAAGTGCGGGTCATGTTGCACGCGCGAGTTCTCGCCCAGGGCCGGACGCCGGCCGCTCTCGTCGCGGAGAAAGAGCCGGGTCAGGCGACGCGAGAGCTCGTCGGCGACCTCGAGCAGGGTGAGGAAGCGACCCGAACCCGTCGGACACTCCACCTTGAAGTCGTTGCCATAGTAGTGGTGAAAGCGCTGCAGCGACTCGATCAAGAGGAAGTTTACCGGCATCCAGATCGGCCCGCGCCAGTTGGAGTTGCCGCCGAAGAGCCCGGTCTCGCTGTCGCCAGGCACGTAACGCACCTCGTGCCGATCGCCGTCGAGCTGGAGCACGTAGGGCTGCTCCAGGTGAACCCGAGAGAGAGCGCGCACGCCGTAGTCGGAGAGGAACTCCGATTCGTCGAGCATGCGCTGGAGCAGCTTCTTCATGCGGTGCCCGCGCAGGAGCGAGAGCAGGTGACGTTCTCCGGTGCCAGTCTCCTGCCAGCGCGAGACCAGCGCGGCGAGGTCCGGGCGATACTCGAGGAACCATTTGAGGCGGCCGGAGAAGCCCGGTAGCCGCTCGAGCACGGACGGCTCCAGCACCTCGACGGCGAAGAGCGGGATCAGCCCGACCATGCTGCGAATGCGCAGCGGGATCGGCTCGCGTCCCGGCAAGGTCAGCGCGTCGTAGTAGAACTTGTCCTCTTCGTCCCACAAGCCGCCGGCGCCGCCCATCTTGGTCATGGCCTCGGCGATGTGCAGGAAGTGCTCGAAGAATTTGCTGGCGATGTCTTCGTAGACGTCGTTGTGCTGCGCCAGCTCGAGCGCGATGCGCATCAGATTCAGCGAGTACATCGCCATCCAGGCGGTGCCGTCGGCCTGATTGATGGTGCCGCCCATCGGCAGGGGCCGGCTACGGTCGAACACGCCGATGTTGTCGAGCCCGAGGAAGCCGCCCTGGAAGATGTTGCGGCCCTCGGCGTCCTTCCGATTCACCCACCAGGTGAAGTTGAGCATCAGCTTGTGGAAGATGCGCTCCAGGAACTTGATGTCGCCCTGATCGCCGCGCTGGTTGCGATCGATCTGGAACACGCGCCAGGCCGCCCAGGCGTGCACCGGCGGGTTCACGTCGCCGAAGGCCCACTCGTAGGCGGGTAGCTGCCCGTTCGGGTGCATGTACCACTCGCGCGTGAGCAGCACGAGCTGGTCCTTGGCGAACTCGGCGTCGACCAGCGCCAGCGGCAAGCAGTGAAAGGCCAGATCCCACGCCGCGTACCAGGGGTACTCCCACTTGTCGGGCATGCTGATCACGTCGTCGTTGGTCAGGTGATCCCAGTCGGCGTTGCGGCCGTGCTTGCGCCCTTCCGGCGGCGCGGGCTGGGACTCGTCGCCGTTCAGCCACTGCCGGACGTCGTAGGAGTAGGTCTGCTTCGACCAGATCATGCCGGCCAGCGCCTGGCGCTGCACGAGCCGCGCGTCGGCGCTCTTGATGTCGTGCTGGAGCTCTTCGTAAAACTCGTCGGCCTCGCGCAAGCGTTCGGCGAAGATCGCGTCGAACTCGGCGAACGGCAGCGCGGTGGTGTCCTTGACCAGCCTGGTGCGCACCGAGGCCGAACCCTGCGCCGGGATGTCGAACACGAAATGCGCGGCGGACTTGGTGCCGTTCTCGTACTCCACCGCGCCGTCACGCCGCGCCACCAGGTACTCGTGAAAGGCGTCCTTGGGATAGGTCGGGCCCGCCTCGGAGCCGAAGATCCGGCGCATGTTGGTCTCGTTTTCGCAGAACCAGAGCTGCGGCTCGCCGCGCGCCGGATCGACGTAGTACGAGAAGCGCCCGAGCTCCGGGTGCTGCGCCTCGATCGAGAAACGGCCGCTGCGCTTCAAGCTCGGCTTCTTGGCCACCTGATGCCAGGACCAGGTGTTGCGAAACCAGAGCTGCGGCAAGACGTGCAGCCGCGCCGGCTCGGGGCCACGGTTGTACGCGGTGATGCGCCAGAGGATGTCGTTCGGGTCGGCCTTGGCGTACTCGACGACCACATCGAAGTAGCGATCGTCGTCGAACACCCCGGTGTCGACGAGCTCGAACTCCTGCTCCGACTTGCCACGCCGCCGGTTCTCGTCGACCAGTCGCGCGTAGGGGAACTCCGCCTGCGGGTACTTGTAGAGCATCTTCAAGTACGAGTGCGTCGGCGTCGCGTCGAGGTAGTAGTAGAGCTCCTTGACGTCTTCGCCGTGGTTGCCCTCGGCGTTCTGCAAGCCGAACAGCCGCTCCTTCAGGATCGGATCGCGACCGTTCCACAGCGCAACGCCAAGACAGAGCCGCTGGCGGTGATCGCTGAAGCCCGCGATGCCGTCCTCACCCCAGCGGTAGGCGCGACTGCGCGCGTGGTCGTGAGGAAAGTAGTCCCAGGCGGCGCCGCCGGCGCTGTAGTCCTCGCGCACCGTGCCCCACTGTCGTTCCGACAGGTAGGGACCGAAACGCCGCCAGGGCGAGTTGTACGCCGCGTTGTCACGCAGCCGCCGGGCTTCCAGGCTCATGCCGACGGTTATAGCGGACTCAGCTGCTCGTCCAATAGGCTCCGCACGCGAACGAGCTCGCCCAGCGACCAGGCCTGAAAGGGTGCCCCGCGCGCGGCGTGTGGGAAATCGCCGTCGACTATTTCCGAAATGTGCCCCAGGCCGGCCCGCTCGCGTTCGGCCTGCCAGGGCTCGACGAAGCGCTCGCTGGCCTCGCGGCGCCGCGCCGGCCCTGCGCCGTGTACGCGCAGCCAGGCCTCGACGAACGGGCCCAGCAGCCAGGGCCAGGCCGTGCCCATGTGGTAGGCCGTGTCGCGATCGAAGACGCCGCCACCGTAGCGGCCACGGTAGCGAGCGTCGCGCGGCGACAGTGTGCGCAGGCCGAGCGGCGTCCAGAGCTCGCTCTCGACACGGCTCACCACGGCGAGCGCCCGCTCGGCGGGCAAGAGCGCGTAGGGCAAGCCGCCCACGGCGAAGATCTGATTCGGACGAATGCTGGCGTCGAGCTTGCCGGGCTCGTGATCGGCGTCGATGACGTCGTAGAGGCAGCGCGCATCCGCGTTCCAGAAGCGCGCGCGGAAGCTCGCCAGCCCGAGCTCGTAACGCGCCGCCCACTGGTTCACCGGTGCAACACCGAGCTCGGCGGCGATGCGCAGCGCGTTGAGCCACAGCGCCTGGATCTCGACCGGCTTGCCGATCCGCGGCGTGACCACGAAATCGCCGACCTTGGCGTCCATCCAGGTGAGCTGCACGCCCGGCTCGCCCGCGGCCAGCAAGCCGTCGTCGTCGACACGGATGCGGTAGCGCGAGCCCTGCACCAGGCCGCCCAGTAACGCGGCCACGCCAGCGAGCAGGCGGGTCTGGAGCTCGGGCTGCACGGGCTGATGCAGGCGCTGGCTCTGCTTCAGGAAATCGTGCACCGCCACGACGTAGAAGAGACCGGCGTCGATCGAGTTGTACTCGGGCTCCTTGCCGCCATCGGGAAAGAAGTTGGGCAGGAGCCCGCCCTTCATCACGCGGGGCCAATCGCCGAGGATGGCCGCCGCCTGCTCGAGCGCCCCGCGCGCAATGCACAAGCCGCGCAGGGCGATGAAGGTGTCCCGTCCCCAGTCGGTGAACCAGGGATAACCGGCGATGATCGTGCGCCGCCCCGCTCGCTCGACGAGGTATGCGTCCTGGGCGAGCTCGAGCACGCCCTGCGACTGCCGTCGCTCGAGCTCTTTCTGGCGCAGGGCCTCGCCGTCGGGCCTCTGGCTCAGCAGGCGCGCGTCGTCGTCCGGCTCGAGCCAGCCGAACGCCGCCCACGCCGGAGCGCGACCGAGCTCGAACTCTAGCGCGCCCGGACCCGCCAGATCTTCGCTGTGATCGAGACCGCGCTCCTGCTCCAGGTGGTAGAGAAAATCACGGTAGAACAGCGGCGAGTGCGCGTAGCGTCCGTTGCTGCGCACGCTGATGCGAGGCACGTCGGGATAGGGCTGAAAGACGAGCGTGCCGTCGATCTTCTCGGGCTCGAAGCGGAACAGCGGATTTTCGTGATGCAGCGAGTGATAGTCGCGTCCCGAGAGCAACGGGCGGAGCTCGAGCCGCGCCGAGCCGCCAGCCAGGAGGTGCGCGCGGACCAACGTCTCGCCGGTCGAGCGCAAGGAGCAGATCTCGAGCTCGAGCGCGCTACCGTCTTCGCTGCGCAGCACCCAGCGTGGCCACGGTGTGGCGCTGAAGCTCTCGATCCGCTTCCAGCCGTCCGGATGCACGACACCGGGCTGGTACTCCTGGCTGCTCAACGCGAACTTTCCCGCCGGCGTGTGCAGCGCGAGCTCGAAGCCGCTGACCAGAACGACGCGCCCTCCGGCTCGCGGCGCGGCGACGAGCAGCGCGTGGTAGCGCCGCGTGCGGATCAGCGCCGCCGTCCCCATCGCAAAGCCGCCGCGTCCGTCCGCTTCGAGCCACTCGAGCTGTCTTGACTGTTCGAGCATGGGCAAGCTTCAACGTTAGGGGCTGACGCTTGTTGCCGCAAGCAAGCTGCGTTAATCGAGAGCGATGGCCACCGTCGACGAAGTCATCGCCTTTTGGTTCGAAGAGCCGGCCCAGACCGAGCCCGAGCTGTGGCAGAAGGTGAAGCGCTGGTACAACGGCGGGTCGGAAATGGACGAGACCATTCGCGCGCGCTTCGGCGCCGACGTCGATCTCGCGCTCGAGGGTAAACACGACGACTGGGCGCAGACGCCGCACGGTCTGCTGGCGCTCGTGCTCTTGCTCGACCAGTTCACGCGCGGGATCTATCGCGACACGCCGGGCGCGTTCGCCGGCGACAAGCAGGCGCAGGTTCTGGCGCTGCGCGCCTTCGACACGGGCATGGAGCGCGACCTCGGCTGGTACGAGAAGCAGTTCCTGGCCATGCCGTTCGTCCACGCCGAAGACAATGCGCTGCAGGCGCGTGGCGTGGAGGTGATGGAACGCCTGATGAACGAGGCGCCGGAGCTGCCCAAGAAGTGCCTCACCGCCGGCGCACAGCAGGCTCGCAAGTACCAGGGCATCATCCAGCGCTTCGGCCGCTTCCCACACCGCAACGGCTTCCTCGGTCGTGAGTCGACGCCAGAGGAAGTGGAGTTTTTGAAAGAGTGGGCAGCCAACAGGGCTCCCGCGGCCGTCCAGGGCAAGATTTGACAAGCTCGGGCGGAAGCGCACAGGAATCGAACCTGCCCGAGACAGCGACCGCTGCCTCGCTCCGGTTTTGAAGACCGGGAGCCGCGCCAGCATGCCAAGCGCTTCCGGTTCCATCGTGGCAGAGGCGGGTCGCCCTGGGAACCGCCTCGTGGTGGCCACGGCCGGCCACGTGGATCACGGCAAAACGAGCCTGGTCCGCGCGCTCACCGGCGTCGACACCGACCGCCTGCCCGAGGAGAAGCGCCGCGGCATCAGCATCGAGCTCGGGTTCGCCGAGCTGTTCGGCACCGGCGTCAGCTTCGTGGACGTACCGGGCCACGAAAGGCTGGTCCACACCATGATCGCCGGCGCGTCGGGGGTGGAGCACGTCCTGCTCGTCGTGGCCGCCGACGAGGGCGTGATGCCGCAGACGCGCGAGCATCTCGCTGTCTGCGCCGTGCTCGGCATCCGCCACGCGCTCTTGGCCTTGACCAAGTCCGATCTCGTCGACGAGGAGACGCTCGCGCTGTGCGAGGCCGAAGCGAGCACCGCCGCGCGCGAGCTCGGCATCGACGTCGAAGGGGTGTTTCGTACCTCGGTGCTGACCGGCGCCGGTGTGAGCGAGCTGCGTACGGCGCTGGGCGAGCTACCCCGACGCAGCGGCACGCCAGCGCCCGCGCAGCACGCGCTGCTGGCGATCGACCGCACCTTCACGATGCCCGGCGCCGGAACGGTGGTGACCGGCACGCTCACG
>DATLIL010000608.1:0-7460 GCA_035539475.1 Polyangiaceae bacterium | reverse complement strand
CTATGTGACGCTCGGCATCGCCGCCGTCGGCGCTGGCGTCGGTACCTACTTCGGGCTCAAGGCACTCAGCGCCAAGAGCGACTTCAACGACAACCCCACGGCCGACTCCGCCGACGACGCCGAGCGCAACGCGCTCTTCGCCGACATGCTCTTCGGCGTCGCCATCACGCTCGGCGTCACCGGCGTCGTGCTGCTCACGAGCGGCGACGACGCGCCCGCTCAGCAGTCCGGCAAGACCAAGGTCCTGCCGCCGCGCGCGAAGCCGAACTTCGCCGTCGCTCCGTACGTCTCGCCCAACGGCGGCGGCGGCGCGATGCGCGTCAAGTTCTGACCCTCTCCTTCGCCAGGTCGCCAATCAGGCTCAGCAGGTGCTCGTACTCTTCGAGCACTCGCTGGGCCTGATTCGCTATGCGCTCACCGTCCGACGTGAGGTCGGTCGTGCAAGTCCCCCGGTCGAACAGCGCGACGCCGCACCTGTCCTCGAGCTCTCTCGCACGCTGACTGACCGCCGGCTGACTGATCCCGAGCCGCTTCGCCGCACCCGACAAACTCTGCGCCTGCCGGACCACGGCCAGCAACCTGAACTGCGTCAGCGTCGGCTCCCTCGAACCCTTCATACGACCGTGATCGGCCGCCGCGCGGCTCAGTTGCGCGAAAACACCTCTGCATCGGCACTTGCTCCCTCTCGTGACGCGCTCCGCGGATGCCTCCTTCGCGTCGCTGCGCCAGGATAGCTCGGTTGCTATCCCCCCCGCGGGTTCCCGCGCGAGCCTCCTCGCAGTGTTTGGCGCATGCAACGTCGAGTGGAAAGGCACCCAGGGACACCCTCGCGCGCAGAACGCCAGGCCCTGCTCCCGTGTTAAGAGCGACTGACCCATGTTGACGCTCGGACTCCTGGCATCGCACCGGGGCAGCAACGTGCGGGCAGTGGTCGAGGCGTGCCGCGGAGGGCGGCTCGATGCGCGACCGGGGATCGTGATCAACAACAACGCCGACTCCGGCGCCCTGCAGTTCGCGCAGACCGAGCGCATTCCCGCGCGCCGTATCGGTGGACCGGCATACGCGGATGACGAGCGGCGGGACACGGCCGTCCTCGAAGCGCTCCAATCACACGGCGTCGATGTCGTGCTGCTCCTCGGCTACATGAAGCGCCTCGGCCCACGAACGGTCGCCGCCTACAGAGGTCGGATCTTGAACACGCACCCCGCCCTCCTGCCGCGCCACGGCGGCAAGGGCATGTACGGTGCCCGCGTCCACGAGGCCGTCCTGGCATCCGGCGACAGTGAGACCGGCGTCACCGTGCACCTGGTGGACGAGGAATACGATCATGGCGCGATCGTCGCGCAGTGCCGAGTCACCGTCGTTCCCGGCGACACGGTCGAGTCGCTGTCCGCCAGGGTGCTCGAGCGTGAACACGTGTTTCTGGTCGAGACGCTTGGTGCCATCGCGTCAGGGTCGATTCGGCTCGAGGCCCTGCGCTAACCTCACGGACTGGCTGCCGGACGCCGCCATCGGGTGGTCAAGGTGCGGATCAACACGAGCAAGCCCTCGTACTCATCGAGAACCCGCTTCGCTTGCTTCGCTATTCGCCGACCATCGTCGGTGAGATAGGTCGTGTACATTCCGCGGGAGAACAGCTCCAGCCCGCACCTGCGCTCGAGCTCCTGCGCCCGTAGGCTTTACCGTCGGCTGAGCCAGCCCGAGCTCTCTCGCCGCCGCTCCCAAACTTTCAGCCCGCTCGACGACTGCCAGGAGACGCAGCTGAGTCAACGTGGGCACCTTCACCGCTGGCATGTTCCCAGGTCGGCCAACGCCGCCTTCAGTTGCTCGCCAATTGCTCTCTCGCGACGGCGGCGCGGAGCCCCTTTCGCATCGCTCAACCAGGATAGCTCGATTGCTATCCCCGCTCGGCTGCAAGCGGACGGAGCCGCGTCGACGTGGGCACCTTCGCTGGCGTTGCTGGCGGAGCCCCTCCGCATCGCTCAACCAGGATAGCTCGATTGCTATCCCCTTCGCGGCAACGCGAACCCACCCGCCTGAACGCACGGAGGGTTCAGCCCACCTACGATGCTCGGCGCCCAGCTCGGGGCTTCTGTTGGAGGCGAGCCCGCTTCACAGTCATTCGTTGCCGTGCTGGCAGACATTCGATGGCCGAAATGTCGATCGTCGACGAGGCCGCCGTCGAATCCCAGTAGAGGCTCGTGCGCGGTCCCGCGTGACCCAGGCCCCCATTGCTGCCTTGCTATCCTACTTTCGCGAAGCGAAGAGGGTCCCCGCGGACGTGCCGAAATCCGCCCCGAACGCGCGAGAAAGTGGGCAAACCCGGCCAACGGGAGAGAGAGGTGGGGTCCGAGAGGGCGGCAGGCGGTGCGCTGGCTGGGGTGTTCCCCAACCCAAGTCCGATCGAGATCAGGAGAAGCGCTTGTGGATGGCGTCGATGACCTGGCCGTAGTTGGCGGGGAGGAAAACGGCGGGGTTGGCGAGCTTGCCGCTGATGCCCTCGATGGCGCTCTCGTGGTAGCGCACCTTGAACTCCGTGAACTTGAGGCCCGCGGCGGTGGAGACGCAGACCACGCGATCGCCCTTCTGGATGATGTTGCGCGAGACCAGCTTCTCGAGGACGGCGAGGCCCACGGCGGTGTGCGGGCAGGTGTACATGCCGGTGCGATCGGCGCGGGCGGCGGCCTCGCAGAGCTCCTCTTCGCTGGCCTGCTCGACGATGCCGTTCATGGCTTCGAGCGCCTGGATGGCGCGCGGGGCGCTGACCGGGTTGCCGATCTGGATGGCGGTGGCGAGGGTGGGCTTGGCCTGGATCGCGTCGACCTCGCGCTTGCCGGCGGACCAGGCGCGGTAGAGCGGGTTGGCGTTTTCGGCCTGGGCAACGACCAGGCGCGGGTAGCGGGCGATCACACCGAGATCGCGCATCATCTTGAATCCGGCATAGAGCGCGGAGGCGTTGCCCAGGTTACCGCTCGGCAGGATGACCCAGTCGGGGACTTCCCAGTCGAACTGCTGCACGATCTCGATGGCGACCGTTTTCTGGCCCTCGATGCGCAGTGGGTTCATCGAGTTGGCGAGGTAGACGATGCCTTCGGCCGCGAGCTGGCGCACGATTTCCATGCAACCGTCGAAGTCGGTGTCGAGGCCGAGCACCATTGCGCCGTGGGCCAGGGGCTGCACGAGCTGGGCGGTGGAGATCTTGCCGCGGGGCAAGAGCACGACGACGGGCAGGCCGGCGGCGGCGCCGTAAGCGGCGAGCGAGGCGCTGGTGTCGCCCGTGGAGGCACAGGCGATGGCCTTGACCTTGAGCCCTTCGCGAATGGCCATCTGCACGACGCTGGTCAGCACCGTCATGCCCAGGTCCTTGAAGGAGCCGGAGTGGCTGTTACCGCAGAGCTTGACCCAGAGATCGGTGAGGCCGAGCGTCTTGCCGTAGCGATCGGCCCAGAACAGGTTGGTGCCGCCCTCGTACATCGAGACGATCTGGTCGTCCGGCACGCCGGGCATCACCCACTCGCGCTTGCCCCACACGCCCGAGCCGTAGGGCCAGACGTTCTTGCCGTAGCGGTCGTCGAACAGCTTCATCCAGGCGGCGCCGCTGCGGTCGCGCAGGGCGTCCATGTCGTGCACGACGGAGAGCAAACCGTCGCACCTGGGGCAACGGTAGATCGGTCGTGTGACCGGCCACGAACCCTCGCAACCATTGAAGCAACGAAACTCGGCGGAATAGGGCACGGGCGGACTATACGCGCTGGCGGAGAAAAGGCACCTGTAGGCGCAACCTCCCCCAATTTGGCTATCTTACGCGCCCCATGAGCCAGCCCTGGGCCCTCCAGATTGACGCACCGTCGCCCGGTGGCGACCCGGCCAAGAGGCTGGGCGGCCTGACACTCGCCTTGCGGCTGGCCCTCGATGCCCAGGCCGGAGGCGCCACGGCGGTGGTTTGCTCAGCGGAAGTCCCTCCGTTGCTGGTCGACGCGCGGCTGCGCCTGCCGGTCGTCAGCGAAGCGCCGGCAGGCTGCCGTGTCGTGCGCGTGCCGGCGAGCCTGCTGCTCCACCGCGGACTCCTGAAGGCATTGGCCGAGCACGACGCCTCCGCGAGTGGAGAGCGCGACCTCGTTCGCGAACCGTTCGCCTTCGAAGCGCCTTACGGCTTCGAGCCGATCGACGTCGTCTCGCGCGAGACGGCACGACGCGCCGAGCGTCTCCTGTTTCGCTCGCTGCGCAAGCCGCAGGACGGCTGGACGTCGCGCTGGCTCAATCGCTACATCTCGCTCGCGCTGTCGCGCTGGCTGGTCAAGACGCCGCTGCACCCGAACCAGGTGTCGGTCGGCATTCTGGCGGTCGGGCTCGCCGGTGCGTGGATGGCGTCGCGCGGAGACTACTGGAGCATGGCGCTCGGGGCGCTGCTCTTTCAGGCGCAGAGCGTGCTCGACGGCTGCGACGGCGAGATGAGCCGGGTCAGCCACCGCGGCTCGAAGACTGGCGAGTGGCTCGACACGATCGGCGACGACCTCACCAATTACGGCTTCTTTGCCGGCCTTTCGCTGGGGCTCTATCGCGCCACCGCGTTCACGCCCTACCTCGTCGCCGGGGCGGTGGTGGTGACCTGCGGCGTCATCGTCAGCACGCTCGAGTACCGCTACCTGATCCGGATCGGCTCGGGTGATCTCCTGAAGTATCCGCTGAGCCAGGGTCAGGGCACTGGAAAGTTTGCCGCCATCCAGCCGCTGTTCAAGCGCGACACGTTCGTATTCCTCACGCTGGTCGCCTGCGTGGTGGGCCTCGGTGGCCCGATGCTGTGCATCTTTGCCGCGGGCGCGGTGGGTATCCTGATCGGCGTGCTGCAGACCGAGCGCCGGCTCTGGCGCGAGCGGCGCACGGGTCAGGGAGCGACTCCGTGAAGTCACGCGCAGGCGCGGCCGCAGCGCTCGCGTTCCTGCTCTTCGGCGCGCGCACGGCCGGCGCTCAGCTCGGCGCGGACGGTGAGCTCATCCGCACCAACAGCTACTCGATCGACCTCTATACGGGCCCGGTGCTGGCCAGCTCTCGCGTCACGGGTCTGGCCGGCGCCTTCGTGGCCATGGCCGAGGGCGTCGACGGTGATCTGCAGAACCCGGCCTCGCCGGCGGTGCGCTTCCCCTATTCACGGAGCTTCTTCGACTACGACCTCGGCGTGGGCATCAGCTTTCCGGGCGCGCGCTCGAACACCGACTTCTTCAACTCGAGCAGCGGCCAGACGGGCCTGCAGAGCGACTTCTTGTTCGTCAATTTCGCGCTGAACCTGCAGTTTGGCCGCTGGGGCTTCGGCCTCACCACGGACCTGCAACAGTTCAGCCTCGATCGCAGCGAGAGCGCTGACGTGGGCGTGCGCCGCGATCAGCTGGCGTCGCAGGTCGCCGTCGCCCGCACCCAGCTCGCCTACGGCTTCGCCGACAATCAGCTCGTGGTCGGCGTGGGCAGCCGCACCGGAACGCTCTCGGTCACCAACGATTCGGCGAACCAGGCGGCGGAGCGCGACCTCTTCAGCACCGTCGGCGCCGGCATCGAGACGGGGTTCGTGTGGAAGCCCAACGACTATCAGTTCCGCATCGGCGGAGCGTTTCGTAGCGCCATCACGACGCAGGCCGAGCCCGGGAGCCGCGTGCGAGTTCTCTACCCCGGCGAGGCCGAGAACGAGCTCTGGCTGCCGGAACAGGTCTCGCTGCCGTGGGACCTGAACCTGGGCGTCGCGGTGCAGTTCGGGCCCAGGCCGCTGAACCCGCGCTGGGTCGATCCCGACGAGCTGCTCGTGCGCGTGCAGCGCTACCTGGCCTGGCGCGTGCGTGAACGCGAGCGCCGCCGCCAGTACGAGCTCGACGAGGCCAGGCGCGCGGGACGCGACGTCGCCGCCGTGCGCGCGGCGCTCGACACGGAGCTCAGCATGCAGGAGGCGCTGGACCAGGAGTACCTCGCGCGCTCCGAGGCGCTGGTCGATCGCAAGCTCGCTGGCCGCTACGCCGAGATGCGGCGATTTCACGTGCTGGTCATGGCCTCGCTGCTGATCAGCGGCTCGGTCGACGACGCCGTCGGCGTGGAGTCGTTCCTGGAGCGCCGCGTGCAACGCTCGGGAGAATCGGTCAGCCTGTCGCCACGTGCAGCCGTCGAAACGGAGGCCATCCCGCACTGGACACGCCTGCGAGGCGGCTACTATTTCGAGCCCTCTCGCTTCGAGACCAGCCTGAATGGCGCGCGCCAGCACTTCACCGCCGGGTTCGACCAGAAGCTCTTTCCCTGGACGGTGTTCGGCCTGTTCGAGGAGGGAACCGCGTGGCGAGCGGGTGGCGCGATCGACCTCGCCCGCGACTACCTCGGCTGGGGCATAGCAGTGGGGATTTGGCACTAATGAGACCGCTCTCTTTCTTGGTCTGCATCGCGCTGGCTTTCGCTTGCTCCAAGAAGGAGCCACCCAAGCCTCGCACCGAGCCGTGGGAAAATCCGGCATTCCTGACCTCTGCGTCGGCCTCGGCTCCCGCGGGTTCGGCTGCACCCGGCAGCAGCCAGCGCTACGTGCTGACCACGAGCGACATCCGTTTCTCGCTACCGGCGAAGGAGCAAACGACTCACGGCAAGCTGTCGGCGGCCAGCGGCGAGCTCTTCGTGGGCCAGGGAAACTTCAGCGACGCGCGCGCGACCTTGAACGTCGACCTCACTTCTCTCTCGATCGAAGAAGAGGCCGGCGCCGGCGACCACGGCGCGTACACGCGACGCGCGCTCGAGTGGCTCGATCTCGGTGAAGCCCAGCCGCCGACGGCACGTGAGCGCTATGGGCAAGCTCGCTTCGAGCTCTCGGGCCTGGGCCGGCTCAGCGAGGGCAAGCGCTCCGGCTCGTGGCAGGCCACCGCCAGCGGTCAGCTCAGCCTGCACGGCTTCCGCGTGCCGATCGAGCAGCCCATCAGCTTCGAGCTGTCGGCAGAGAAGGTGGTGATCCGCTCGCAGCGTCCTCTGCTGGTGAAACTCGCGGAGCACGACCTGAAACCTCGCAACGCGCAGGGCCAGCTCGTCTCGACCGAGCTTTCGCTGCTGGGTACCCGCATTGGCCGTGAAGCCAGAGTCGATTTCGAGCTCGTCTTCGCGGCTCAGCCTCCCGCAGAAAAAGAGCAGCAAGAATGAGCACTTAGCCAGCGAGCGCGGCCTTGCGCTGGCAAAAGCTTGAAACTCGCGCTCCGGGCCGGCGTATCCGTATCGTTCGGGGGAACCAAGTGCCCGTCAGAACGATCTGTCCGGCAAGCTCATCCGTACTCAGAGGACAACAGGAGTCGCACCCAATGAACAAGCTCTCGTTCCAGTCGATCGCCGCCACCCTCGCGGCGCTGAGCGCCACCAGCCTGGTCGCGTGCGGTGGCTCGAACCCGCCAGCGGAAAGCGCCGTGGAGGCCAAAGAAGTCCCTGCCGCCGAAGCACCGGCGGAGGAGCCAGCC
>DATLIL010000607.1:0-2449 GCA_035539475.1 Polyangiaceae bacterium | reverse complement strand
GCTACAGCTCCACGGTCACCGCGCTGGCGCTGCCGCCCGACGGTCGCCTCGTCGCCTGCGACGTGAGCGAGGAGTACACGGCCGTCGCCCGCCGTTACTGGGCCGAAGCCGGCGTCGCCCACAAGATCGACCTCCGCCTCGCGCCCGCGCTCGAAACCCTGCGCGAGCTCATCGCCAGCGGCGCGGCCGGCAGCTTCGATTTCGCCTTCATCGACGCCGACAAGGAAAACTACCTCGCCTACTACGAGCAGTGCCTGACGCTGCTCCGCCCCGGCGGCCTGCTCCTCGTCGACAACGCCCTGTGGGGCGGCAGCGTCGCCGATCCCAGCAATCAAAAAGAGACCACGCGCGCGATTCGCGCCCTCGACATCAAGGCTTCCGCCGACCCCCGCGTCAGCGCCTCCCTCATTCCCGTCGCCGACGGCGTCTTGCTCGCGCTTAAACGCTAGCTCGGTGGGATGGATTGGTGAACACGCCAGGCGCACCCCGCCTGCCGCTCTCTCAACCACCGGTGCGGGGATAGCCGCTGCTCGGCCGCGCTGCGCGCGGCCTCGCGGTTTGTTTTTGTTTGCGGAGTTTCTCCGCATGGCGCTTGGCCTTCCGGGTGCTTTGTTAGAAAGCCGCGCCTGGTCGGTCAGTTTGTCGTGACTCGCGCCTCGTTCGTGGATCGAGATCTGCCGGTGCCAAGATCCTTGAAGTGGTTCCGTGCTCCGCCGCTGACGCGGCCTCGCGGATCCCTGTAACGACGTTGGTAAGACTGGGGGAGGCGCGCCGTTGCCTTCGGCCGGCGAGACGTCGCTGCGGGGCCGGCGCGACGCTTGCTGGCTCGGATCAACCCGGGCAAGCACACACCACAGAAACCCGTTCCCGCCTTCCCTCTTCCTGTAAATCACTCGACACGACGCGGGTGCTCGCGACGGAGGCGCGAAGCTGGTGCGCAGGGGCCGGCAGGAAAATCAGACCTCGCGGGGCCGTGTTCTGCCGTTCCGTCTTTGCGCCTTTGCGCCTTTGCGCCTTTGCGGCCATCCCCGCACCGGTGGTTGGGAGGGTGACAGGCGGCGCGCGCCTGGCGTGTTCACCAACCCACACACGACTCTTTCTAGACCAACCTGAGGTCTCGGGCGTTGAAGCCCATGAGATAGAGCAGGGTGTCCAGCCGCTCGTGGTGGTTGAGGCTCATGTCCGCGACTTCCTGGAGCTTGGGCTTGGCGCGGAAGGCGATGCCGAGGCCGGCGTTCTGCAGCATCAGGATGTCGTTGGCGCCGTCGCCGATGGCCACGGTCTGCTCCAGGCGCACGTTGTAGACCTGGGCCATGTCCTTGAGGATCTGAGCCTTGCGCTCGCCGTCCACGATCGTGCCGCGCACGCGCCCGGTCAGCTTGCCGTCTGCGACCTCGAGCTCGTTCGAGAAGGCGAAGTCCAGGCCGAAGCGGCTCTTCAGATCGTCGACGAAGAAGGTGAAGCCACCGCTGACGAGCCCGACGCGGAAGCCGAGGCTGTGCAGGATGCGCGCGAAGCGATCGGCACCCGGGGTGAGCTCGGCCTTGTCGATCAAGGTGCGTGCGCGCTCCAGCGGCAGGCCCTCGAGCAACTTGACGCGTTCGGTCAGCGCTTGCTTGAAGTCGAGCTCGCCGCGCATGGCGCGAGCCGTGATCTGGCTGACCTGCTCCTTCACGCCGCAGAGGTCGGCGAGCTCGTCGATGAACTCGCCCTTCATGAAGGTGGAGTCGACGTCCATGCACACCAGGCGCTTGCTGCGCCGGAAGATGTCGTCCTTCTGTACGGCGAGGTCGATGCCGAGCTCACGGCCCATCAGCAGCAGCTTGCCGCGCAGGTCCGCGATCTCTTCGGTCGACACGCGCTTGCCCGTGGGCAAGTCGACGATCAGCTCCAGGCCGTTGAGCTCGGTCTCGCTGAGCGAGCGGATCTCGCGGATGTTCATCGAGCGCGAGGCCATGAAGCGCGTGAGCTTGGCCGCGGCGCCTCCGTCGTGGAGAGGCCCGAGCACGGTGACGGCCAGCGACACCTGCGGCTCGGCGGTGGCATCCGTTTCGGTGCGGTAGGAGCTCACCTCGAGCCGCAGCCCGAGGTCGGCCACCGCGAACAGCACCTTGCGCAGCGCATCGGACCCCGCGGGGATGTCGACGATGGCCGACAGCATCAGGTAGCCGTGCAGCACCGACTGCCCGATGTCGACGAGCTCGGCGTTCTCCTCCGCGATGACCTCCGCGAGCCGGGCCGTGACGCCTGGGCGGTCGCTGCCGGCAATGTGGAGGACGATGCGGTTGGGGTGTTCGGAGCTGGTCATGGGGAGCGGCTCTTCCTAGCTTGCCATGCCTCAAAGCTCAATGTCGGCTGGCCTCGCCGGAGGCGAGCGGCCGCAAACACGATCGTCGGCCGCTATTGGCCGTCTCTATTTGAACTCGTCCATCCCGGTCTCGACCTGCAC
>DATLIL010000606.1:0-5886 GCA_035539475.1 Polyangiaceae bacterium | reverse complement strand
GTCTGTCAGCGCTGTCATCAGGATCCGCCGCTGAACGGCGCGCCCGTGCCGTTCATGACTTACGACGACACGCAGGCGCAGTGGTTCAACACCGACTTCAAGGCGTGGGAGCGGATGCAGAAGGCGGTGGCAACGGACTTCATGCCCGCCACGTTCACCGCCATCGAGCCCCCCGTCGAGCCGCTGACCTGCGAGCAGAAGACGACGCTTCTGGGCTGGCTCGAGCAAGGCGCCAGGGACGTCGGTGGCGTGAATTGCACCGACGCCGACAAGACGCTCGTCGAGTGTGGCCTGGCGGGAGCTGGCGGCGCTCCGAGCGTGGGTGGAGCGGGTGGAGCGGGGCCGTGACCCCGTAACTCGTAGCCGGTTTCGCGCCTCGAAAGACGACACCCCGGATTGGATCCGCGGACACCCAGTGGGGTGTGATCGTGCGCCTTCCTGAAGGTTGGGCCACGAGGCCACCCTATCTGTATTGTTCGTTTCCTGGCCCCCACCGTAACGAGGCAACTCCCGCAATGAATGCTCAATCCCTCAGCAGAAAAAAATTCCTGGTTCTCACGATCAGCTCTGCGGCTGTCACCCTGGTGGGCTGTGGCGGCGAAGATGAACCGACCACCCCCGGTGGAACCGGTGGCAAGGGCGGCAGCGGCGGCTCCGGTGGCGGGACCAGCGGCAGCGGCGGTGGCGGCACCGGCGGTGGCGGCACCGGCGGCTCTGGTGGCTCGGCCGGAGGCACTGGCGGCGGCGGCACCGGTGGTTCGGCCGGAGGCACTGGCGGCGGCGGCACCGGTGGTGGCGGCACGGGTGGCGGCGGCACCGGCGGCTCGAGCGGAGGCGGCACGGGCGGTTCCGGCGGCGCGCCGGGCGGCATGTGCGGCACGGCTGCGATCGAGCACACCAGCGACAATCAGCACACGCACATCCCCGGCGATGCCACGACGCTGATCATGGACCTCGAGACTCACATCAACGGCGCCACCGCAACGATGGCCTTCACGTTGCCGCAAGAGAACGATCACTCGCACACGATCACCCTGACCGCGGAGCAGGTCACGACGCTCAAGGGCGGCGGCGAGGTGACGGGCATCATGAGCAGCGAGGACGGCAACCACACGCACGAGTACACGCTGAGCTGCACGGCCTGAGCGACGCTCACGATTGCGAATCAGGGGATCACGCTGACCGGCGTGCTCCCCTGAGCGCTTTCCGGGCACCGGAACAGGGGTGCCATTGGCTGTCCTACGAGGACGTTGACATCTGAACAGCTGCGCAGTATCCCTGTGAGCAGTTCAGCAAACGCGAATGTCCCCGTCCCCCTCCCTCGGTTATGAGGAGGGGCAGAGCCAGAGAGGTCCGAGAGCCATGGAGGAGAAGAACAAGAGCAAGGCGCTGGAGCTTGCCATCGCCAGCGTTCAGAAAGAGTTCGGCGAAGGCGCGATCATGCGCCTCAAGGACGGCGAAAAGATCGGCGGCGAGGTTGCCGTCGTGCCGTCCGGATCCATCGGCTTGGACCTGGCGCTCGGCATCGGCGGCTACCCGCGCGGGCGCATCGTGGAGATCTATGGGCCTGAATCCAGCGGTAAAACCACGCTGACCCTCCACGCCATCGCCAACGTGCAGCGGAAGGGCGGCGTGGCGGCGTTCATCGACGCCGAGCACGCGCTCGACGTGACGTACGCGAAGAAGCTCGGAGTAAAGACGGACGAGCTTTTGATCAGCCAGCCCGACTACGGCGAGCAGGCGCTCGAGATCGCGGACATGCTGGTGCGCTCCGGAGCGGTGGACATGGTGGTGGTCGACTCGGTGGCGGCCCTGGTGCCCAAGGCCGAGATCGAAGGCGACATGGGTGACTCGCACGTCGGCTTGCAGGCGCGCCTGATGAGCCAGGCGCTGCGCAAGCTGACGGGCTCGGTGGCGCGCTCGAACACGATGATCTTCTTCACCAACCAGATCCGCATGAAGATCGGCGTGATGTTCGGCAGCCCGGAGACGACGACGGGCGGCAATGCCCTGAAATTCTATGCTTCCGTGCGTCTCGACGTGCGCCGCATCGGCGCCATCAAAGAGGCGGGTCCGCCCGGCAAGGACATGACGGTGGTCGGCAACCGCACCCGCGTGAAGGTCGTCAAGAACAAGCTCGCCGCGCCCTTCCGCGAGGTCGAGTTCGACATCCTCTACGGCCAGGGGGTCAGCCGTTCCGGGGAAATTATCGACATGGCCTCGGACATGAACATCGTCCAGAAGAGCGGGGCCTGGTTCTCGATGGACGGTGAGCGCATCGGGCAGGGGCGTGATAATGCGCGCAACTACCTAGAGCAGCACCCCGCGCTGCTCGACAAGATCGAGCAGAAGATCCTGACTCAGAATGGTATTCAGCGGCGCGGCGACGGGCCCGTGGCTGCTGCGCCCGCTGCTCCGGCAGAGGGTGCCAAGTCGGGAAAAGGTGAGGCGGCTGCTGAGACCAAGGCGCCAGCACCGAACGGCGCGCAGAAGCCGAAGCCGCAGTCGTCACGTCCGAGCTGAAGTCGTTCGCTCGACGCGTTTTCGAAGCGAAAACAAAAACTTATCGCCATGAGCCCGCTCGTGGTCACGACGTTGCGCAATGAGAACCGTGCGTCGTGTGCCATGAGCGGGCTTCACGCTTCAAAAGGGGGGCGCGTGTGCCGATTCGGCGTGATTGATGGCGGCGCAAGTTGTGGACAACGTGTCAAGATCCTTCAGGTTTCTTGCGTAGTGGGGGCGCGGTGCCCCAGGGCCTCTTTTTGGGCTCCAAACTCGTCCGGCTAGCGGGATCTCGAGCGCCTTCGTGCACTTAGGCACGCGCCTGAACCAACTCGAGAACTAAGGGCTAACTGCAGGGAAGCACAGGTGTTTTTGTCATTCCTTGACGCATTTGATCTCCACCCGTACCCACAAAACGTAGCCCTCGCTCAGCGCCCATGACCGCCCGCATCAGCTTCCCCTGGCTCGAGCCGAACGCCCGCGGCGATCGCCGTCGCGCGAAGTCGTTGATGCCACGTATGTCCTCGGCAGCACTACGCATTCCGGACGCGCGCCTGGGTCAGGTCGTGCCGCTGCTGATGCTGCCGCCGAGCGGTCCGCAGATCCTGATCCATGAAGGAGCTCGTCAGGCGCTCGAGCGGCGGCTGCAGGCTGCGCACTCGGGCCCCGTGCAGCTCGCGGTCACCGACAATCGACGTCGGATGGTTACCCACACCAGGGCTCGGGGAACCTTGCGCGTTCGGCTGCACATGATGTTCCTCGGCGCTCCCGAGCGCATCAAGCATGCCCTGGTCGAGTACGTGGTGCGAGGCGACCGTCACGCCTCGAACCTGCTCGGGGAGTTCATCCACGAGAACAACCACCGCATCCGCGCCTGGCGCCCGGTCACCGGACCCCTGCGCACGCGCGGTCGGGTGCACGACCTGATGGACATCCTGGCGGCCATCAACGCCAAGTACTTCGGCTCATCGGTGACGGACGTGCTCATCACCTGGGGCCGCAAGACGCAGCCGGCGAACTCGCGGCGCAATGCGATCAAGCTCGGCAGCTACAGCGCCGCGGAGCGTTTGATCCGCGTGCACCCCGTGCTCGATCACGACTGGGTGCCGCGCTACTTCCTCGGCTACATCGTCTACCACGAGCTCCTGCACCACCTGATCCCGCAGGCCAAGGTGGGCAACCGCTCCCTGTTGCACTCGCCCGAGTTCAACCAGAAGGAGCGCGAGTACCAGCACTACGAGCGCGCGATCGCCTGGGAGCAAAAGCAGATCGATCGCCTGCTGCGCGCGCGGGCGAAATAGCCAGAAATCGCGACGCCGTAGGCGACGCGCGTGGGGGAGGCTCGGCCGATTTAGAAGACGAACTCGGCGGCGACGCCCAGGAGCCAGGTGTCGGCGCCGACGTCCATGGTGTCGTTCGAGCCGAAGCCGTCGAGGCGGCACATGTTGTACTCGGCGAAGAGGTACGAATGATCGAGGCCGCTCTGGGCGCGGGCCGTGTTGGCGTCGTCCTGGTCGAGCCAATCGAGGCGCAGCATGATGCCCGCGGCGCCGAAGTAGCCGTAGGAGAAGTCGCTGCCGTCGGTGCCGGAGGCGTCGTCCTCGGCTGTTTCTCCGCCGTCGTTCGACCACCACAGAGCGCCGGCGAGACCGCCCTTGGCGTAAGGCACGAGCGGGACGGGCGTGTTGTCGGCGAGCGCGGTGATGCGCAGCACCGCGCCGAGCTGCATGGGCATGATGTTGAGCGAGCTCTCCTGACCGGAGCGCCCCTCGCCGGTGGCGAGGAAGCCCTTGCCGCTGCTCGAGGTGTAGGCCCAGTTGAGCCCAGGCCCGAGGCTCAGGATCTTGTCGAGCCGGAGTAGCTGCCAGTCAGCTTCGACCCCGCCGAACCAGCGCTGCGCGTCACCGAAGGTGGTGGCGTAGGGAGTGCCGTTCACCTGCTCGTCGACGCGAGGTGTGTAGGGGCCGGTGCGAAACTCGAACGCGAAGTAGTGCTTGTTCGGGACGCGATAGCGATTCTCGTACGAGCCGTAGGCGCCGAACTCGTCGACGCCTTGTGCGTGTGCCGTGCCGCCGAGCGAGACGAGCGCCGCGCCGAGGAGGAATGCAAAGCGAGTCTTCATTTGCGTCGCCGACCCGAACGGAAGCGGCGCGCGGCCGCAGCAAAGACGAGAGCGGCGCTGGCGGTGAGCGCCCCGAAACCGAGCCGAGCGGGGCCCTTCAGCGAGCAGAGTCCACCGTCACCGCCCTTGCCGCCCGCCGCCCGATAAGCTTCGTAGAAGCCGACGACCTCCTGGGGGGTACCGCAAACGCTGACCGAGAGCGGGCCGGCGTTGCCGTAGGTGTCCCTTCCGGACATCGCGACGCTGTACGCCTGGCCGTTGGTCAGGACCTTGTCCGTTTGCGCCTCCTTCGACGTCTTGATGGAGGTGCCGCACGGTTCCTGATCGGCCGCTGGAGGCTCTCCGCTCATCAATGAGTCGCAGCCCGTGCCGCAGTAGATGTTGTAGCCGGCGAGGTCGTCGGCGTTGCCCATGCTCTCCGTGAAGTTGATGATGAGGGCTTCTTCACCCACCTCGAGCTCGAGGTTGGTCGGGGCATCGGGTCCGCGCAGATCGGCGGTCAGATCGTACGTGTCGCTGGAGGCCGCCTTGTTGCTCTGCACCAGCAAGAAGAAGAGGCTGAGCGTGATGATTCCGCTCTCGGTCGTGTCGCACACGTCCGCGGTGCCCGTGATGGGATCGACCGGGTCGATCGGAGTGCCCGCGTCGGTGGTGGTGCCTGGCGCTCCGGCTGCACCCGCGTCGGAGTCCGCGCCAGCATCCGCAGTCGGAGGAGTGCCTCCCGAAGTCATCCGCCGCGCCAGCAGATCCTGGATCTTGATCTCGATCTGATTGGTCGAGGATCCACCTTCCACGATCTGGTTGCACGTCGCGGCGACGTTGTTGCGGTTGTCGTCGACGTCGCAGCTCGTGCCCTCCCAGACCTCGACCGTGTAACCCGTCGCGCCGGTCAGGGTGAGGTTGAACTGCAGCACGCCGTTCTCGATGCAGTCGGCGCGGTTGATCTTATCGTTGGTCAGCTTGGCGACGTTCTCCCGCCCTGGTCGCTGCAGCGGGCGGAAAACGCTGAGCGTCTGCGCGGAGGCCGCCTGGGCGACCAACAGCGTCCCGAGGCAGGCCAGCAAAAGCAGGATCCGTCGCATCCAGGAGGGCATCGTCAGCCGCCTATTCAGCACAGGGCGTGCCACCTGGCAATTGCGCCGTGTTTTGTGAGCGGCAACGGCCGTCGCGGTGCTTCTTCACCCGCCAACCTGTCGTTCCCATGTGGTTTGCTGCCATTCTGGCACGCCGGAAAGCGTTCGGCCCGGGGAGTGGGTAGACTC
>DATLIL010000605.1:0-15578 GCA_035539475.1 Polyangiaceae bacterium | reverse complement strand
CCCATCGACTGTCCGCCGGAGCACCGTGACGCAGCCAAGCCCGACCGCGTCGACGACGAGAGGCCGGCAGGCAAGGAGAAGTGGCTCAGGGTCCTCCCCGCGCTCTATGTCGCGGAACGCGAGGGCACCTTCCAGCTGGACCGGTTCTGCCCTTCGCCAGGTAGCGAGGGCGCATGCGATCAGTACCGCGACGTGAAGGTCCCCTGTCAGCCGCCAGCCGGGAGGGAACGGTTCGTCCAGGTGCCGGCCTTCGAGGTGCCGCGTGCGGCTGGACGCTGCTGGTCTTATCCAACCCTTCGGTGTGAGCCTCAGCGATCGTGCGAGCTGCCCGCAGCCCGCGTCGTCGCTTGTAAAACAGAGCTCGCGCAGTAGCTGTTGCAAGATGGTGTGACAACTCGCCACGGCGCGAGTTCGTCACGAACCCGCCATTTCGTCCCAGACCCACTTGCGCCTCTCATTTTCAGCGGCTACGCCGGAACCTCGTCCGTAGCGCGCCAAGTGGTGAACGCGCGAGGCGAGAGGACTATTTGGAGCGAGACGAAAGTGTCGTCGTCGCAGCGCGCTACCAGCTGCTGCGCAAGCTCGGCGAAGGCGGCATGGGCAGCGTCTGGCTGGCTCACGATCTATCGCTCGATGCGCGCTGCGCGCTCAAGCTGATCGACCATGACAAGCGCTCCGATCCCGAGGTTCGCCTGCGCTTCGCGCGCGAGGCCAGGGCGGCGGCGCAGGTGCGGAGCACGCACGTCGTCGACGTCTTCGATCATGGTGAATGGGAGGGCGTGCCCTTCATCGCCATGGAGTACCTGGTGGGTGAGGATCTGGGTGAGCGCCTCGAGCGCTGCGGCCGGCTCGACGCGGACACCACCTATCGCGTCGTGGCCCAGGTGGCCCGAGCGCTGACCAGGGCCCACGCTGCCGGCATCGTCCACCGCGACCTCAAGCCGGAGAACGTCTTTCTGGTGCGCGAAGAAGAGGGCGAGCTGTGCAAGGTGCTCGACTTCGGCATCGCGAAGTTCGATTCGTACTCGCTCAAAGATCACGCCACCAAGTCCGGTTCGCTGCTCGGCACGCCTTGCTACGTGAGCCCGGAGCAGGCCCGGGGCGAGCCCGTCGACCACCGCTCGGATCTGTGGTCGCTCGCCGTGATTGCCTTTCACTGCCTGACGGGGCGCTTGCCGTTCCAGAGCCAGGGCCTCGGCTTGCTCCTGGCCCAGGTGATCTACGCGAGGTTACCGCTGCCGAGCGAGATCGATCCGGCTCTACCCGCCGCGCTCGATGCCTGGTGGCTGCGCGCCGCCAGCCGCGATCCCGAGCAGCGCTTTCAATCGGCGCGTGACCTGGCCGAGGGCCTGGGCAGCGCGCTCGGCGCGGCGCCGCTGCCGAGCACTCCGAGCAGCTTTCCACCGCCGCCCGTCGTTCGCGGCGGTTCGCTCGCCGACCCGGCGCCGGCGAGTCGCAGTCGCAACGCGCTGTTCGGTGTCAGCGGGCTCGTGCTCGGCGCGGGCCTGACCTTCGTCGTGGCCGCGCTGCGTTCGCCGCCCACCGAATCGGGACCCGTAGCGAAGGCGCTGCGCGCGGCGAGCATTCCACCGCCCGCACCGACGTCGACTCCATTGCCCAGCAACGAGGTCGCGAAAGCGGCACCCGGCGCGGCACCAGCGATCAAGAAGGTTGTCCGCGCTCCGCGACCGAAAAAACAGCGCAAGCCGGCGCGCAAGCCCAGCCCATGAGGTCTTCATGCCCCCGCGTCTGACTCGGATTCTTGCTTGCTTTGCTTCCTTTACCTTCGTCGCCCCGCTCGTGCGCGCGGGCGAGCCGGCGCCGCTGCTGGACCCACCCGTGGTCGAAGCTGCACGCGCTGTCACGATGGCTCCTCAGAGCAAGGCCGCTCCCCGCGACGTGGAGCCGTGGGAACGTGACGACACGATGGCGCACGTTTCGCTCGCCATCGGTGGCGTCGGCTTTTTGGCTGCTGCGGCCAGCCTGTTCTTGAAGAAGCACCTGTCCGGCAAGGACGAGTGCCGCAGCTCCGGGCTTTGTCAGCCGCGCTCGCGAGAGGAGCTCACCCGCGACAAGACGCTCGACAAGGTTACGGCCATCGGGAGTCTCGTCGGTATCGCCGGCGGCGTGACCGGCGCGCTGCTGCTGCTCCTGCCGAAGAAGAAGCGCGATCGCAAGGGCGTCTCCGCAGTCGCCACGCCGTCGAACATCGGCATCAAGGTGCGCTTCTGAGCGCTTGACCCTGCGTCTGAATCTGGCACACTGCAGCGGTCCCGAATTTTCGGGACCCAACACCGCGAGGAGTCCGAGATGAACACCGCCATCGATGCCGTCGAAGTTCGTTCCTCCTCGCGCGCAGCCCGCTGATTCCAAGCAGCATTCGCTGGCGGGTGCGCGGCGAGGCGTCTTTTCCACGCGCTGGCTGAGCGTTGGCCAATGGCCGCGTTCGCCCTCGAAAAACGACGTTTCTCCCACATTCCGGTGGACCTTCGTATGTCCCTCAGCGACTCGTACGAAGCCCTGTCACTCCTGGGCTTCACTCCGTTCTTTCAACGACAGCACCTTGCGCTCGAAGTAGACGTTCTGCCCGAGCGCGTGATCGCCGAACAACGCGGCGAGTACCTCCTGCTCGGCATCGGCGGTCAGCGCCGCGCCGTACTCAGCGGCCGCTTGCGCCATACTGCCGACGCCGATGGCTTTCCCGCCGTCGGCGATTGGATCCTCTGCGACGCGGAGCAGGGTGAGCCCGCGCGCATCACTCACGTCTTCGAGCGAGCGACGTGCTTCGCGCGCAAGCGAGTCTTCGTCAGCTCGCAGGCACAGATCATCGCCGCCAACGTCGACCTCGCGGTCGTCGTGGCAGCGTTCTCGCCCGACTCAGCCGACGACGCTGCGAGCGAACACGGCATCAACCGACGCCGTCTCGAGCGTTACCTCTGGGCCATCGCCGAGAGCGGAGCGCGAGCGCTGATCGCGCTCAACAAGGCAGACCTGTGTGCCGAACCCGAGGTCGCGGCGCAGGCGCTCGGCCTGGCCCTCGGCAACGTCGACGTCGTGGCAGTGAGCGCGGAGCGAGGCACCGGCATCGATGCGCTGCTCGGGCGGCTAGGGCGGGGGGAAACTGCGGCCCTGGTCGGTTCGTCGGGCGTCGGCAAGTCGAGCCTGGTCAACCGGCTGCTCGGCGCGCAGATGCAGCGCGTCAACGACATCCGCGAGGACGACGCTCGCGGACGGCACACCACCACCGCGCGCCAGCTCTTCGCTCTGCCCGGTGGCGGGTTCGTGGTCGACACCCCGGGAATGCGCGAGCTCGGGCTACTGAGCGGCGACGGCCCCGAGGCCGAGGGTGGAGCTCCGTTCGACGAGATCGAACAGCTTGGACAAGGCTGTCGGTTTCGCGACTGCCGGCACGAGCAGGAGCCGGGGTGCGCGGTCAGGGCGGCCGTCGAGTCGGGGGCTCTCGACGAGGAACGGCTCGACCATAGCCACCAGCTCCGGCGTGAGGCGGAGCGGCAGCGCGAGCGACAGGACGCCCGCCTTCAGCAGGAAACCCGGCGAAAGCACAAGGCGCTCGCCCGTCAGGTCCGCGCATCGCTCATCCGCAAGGGTCGGGGCGACTAACAAACCATCCTCCGAATAGTGTGCGCTCGGGAAGCAATGTGAGCGCAAGGCGTATACCGGGTGTCTTCTGGACCGGCGTGACCTGGGCGGAACGGGTGATCGGTAGGGGATGGGGCAGGTCACGCCGGTTCCGGAAGCACATCAGGGGGTCCAAGGGCCGACGCGGCGAGCGGGTCGGACATCTTCGACCCCGAATGCTGCAGCGCGTTCTTTCCCTCGCCCTCCTCGCTTTGGTCGGCGCGCTGTCTTGTAGTGGGGCGCCGCCTCGGGTTGGTTCTTCCGCCGAACGGCCGGCACCGACCGAGCTCGGAACCTTGCGGCTCAAGGTTCTCACCCTGGCGAACCCGACCTGCCGATACGACTGGCAGTACGACCTTGCCCAGCTCGACGAAGTCGTCGTTTCGAAGATTCCGGCTTCGCTGAAGACCAGCGCGACGAAGTACCTGGCGGCCAAGCGACGAGCAGAGCAAGCGTACGCAGAAGATCGCTCGCACGCCGAGCAAGCGACCGCTCGGGCTGTGCTCAGCGCGGTGCGGGAGGAGCTCAGGGAACGCCTTTCTCAGACCACCAAGAGAGACGCCGCGCTCGTGCTCCTGCGCGCGCATCTCGCCCACGAGCGACTCATCGCCGAAAGCAGTGATGTGGAAGCGATGCGTGAGGCCGTTCAAGCTCGGGGGCTGCTCGAGAGCGCACGAGCCCAGCTGCCGGCAGCGCTCGCGCCTCGGGCCGAAGGGCTCGCGCTGGCTCTCGATTCGCTGACCGGAGTGGCTGGAGACGCCGAGGTTTTCCTCGACCGGGTGAGCGAGCTGTCCTCCTCCCAGGATGAGCTCGGGGCATCCGCGAGCCTGGGCAAGGCCCTGAAGCTCACCGAGCTCGGGCGCACGCATGAGGCTCTCGCCGAGTACGGGCGCTGGCTGGAGCGAGACGCGACGCCGAGCGACGCTCGCCGCTGCGTGCTGACGAATCGGGCCAACCTCGCCACGCGCCTCGGTGCTTATGACGTCGTCCTCACCACGGCGACAGAGCTCCTCGAGCTCCGCGGAGTGAGCCCCCGAGGTGGTGATGCCGAACGCTGGGCAGCCTCGGCGATTGCACACCTGGGTGGTATCGATCGCGTCGCTCTTCAAACGTCCAACCCCGAGACCGCCGCGGCGATCCTTCGTCATGCAGGCTGGAGGTCGGCGCAGCTCGGAGATCTGTCTGCGGCAGCCAGGGCCTGGCGCGCCGCGCTCGACGCCGCCGGTGAGAGCGCGCTGGCGCCACTGCTCGTCAGGGAGCTCAGCGAGCTGGGCGAGCGAATGCCCGGCGATTCTGCGACGAAACCTGCGCTTCGCAGCTTGCTGCAGACCTGCTTCGAGCAAACCAGCTTCGGCGATGCGTCGATCCCGGTGCGGATCTCCTACCGGCCGGCGGCGCCCCCCATGATCAGTGTCGACGAGGAGCGGGTCGCCGAGAGCGAATGCCTGAAGAAGCTAGCCCCGTCCGAGCTTTCGACGCTGAACGAGCCGTTCGACGTCCGCATCGACGTGACCTGGGGTTATCCCGGCGGGTGGGACTGAGCTTCGCCGCCAGCACAAAGATTCAGCCCGGTGGAATTCTGACCCGGCGAGAGCTCCGGCGGCCACTCAATCGCTGATGCGCCAGCTGCCCGGGGTCTTCGTCGTGGTCCTGCTCCATGCCTGCAGCGACTCGACGGCCGATTCGCACCCCGCCAGCCCTGGAGCTGGAGGGAGCGGAAGCTCAGCCGGCGCGACGAGCGCTGGGTCGGGCGGCACCACCGCCTCGACGGGCGGCACCACCGGTAACGGCGGAGACGGCGTCACCGCGGGAGCCGGCGTCGTTTGTGCCGCCGAACCAGAGGCCCTCGGCGTCGATCCGGCGACCATGCCCCAGCCTGATCCCGCGCTCGAGGGGCAGTCTCACGAGTACTTCGCGATCCACGTCGAAGACGCGCAGGGCAACCCAGTGCCCGGGGCCACGCTCCGTACCGTGAACGACATCGAGCTCACCAGCGACGACAACGGCGTCGTGGCCTTCTACGAACCGGGCTTGATGAACACGAGCGTGTTCTTTCACGTGACCCATCCGGGTTACGAGCACGCTCAGGACGCGTTTGGCTATCGCGGCAAGGCCGTGGACGTCAGCGAAGGAGGAACGGCCACGTTCGTGCTGGCACAGACCAGCGGTACGGCCGCGCCAGCTCAGGGGGATCTGGCGTCGCGGCTGGCGGCGAGCGGCGTTCCCGATCGAGAGCAGTGCTTTGCCATTCAGCTGCTCGACCCGGTGAACGGGCGCGGCGTGCCGCTCGTGCGCTTGACGGCCAACGGCCAGGACTACTGGAGCGACAACCAGGGCATGATCGCGTTCTGCGATCCGGATCGCCTCGGCACGACGGTGACCTTCGACGTCTTCTCGCACGGCTACGCCCTGCCAGGCGGCGCCGGCACGGTCGAGCTCGAGATTGGAGCCGGGATCAGCGGCAGCGTCGAGCTCGAGCGCACCATGCTGGCCGAGCGGCTCTATCGCGTGACGGGCGGCGGCGGTTACCGCGATAGCCTGCTGCTCGAGCTGCAAACGCCGCTCGCGAACCCGGTGATCAATGGGCTCGTCGCGGGCTCCGACACCGCGTCCACCGCCGTCTATCGCGGGCGCCTGTTCTGGATGTGGCAGGACACCGATCGCTTTGCCTACCCGCTCGGCAACTTCCGCGGGACCAGCGCCACGTCCGCGCTGCCGAGCGACGGAGGTGTGTCCCCGCATCTCGGCGCCGACACCGAGTACTTCGTCGGTGACGACGGCTTCGCGAAGCCGATCAGCGAGGCCTTCGCGCCCGACAACGCCCCGGTGTGGATCGCGGGACTGGTCAGTGTCCCCGACGCGGGCGGCGAGGAACGCCTGTTCGGCGGCTACGCCAAGGTCGAGGGTCTCGGCGCCACCGTCGAGGCCGGCGTGATGGTCTTCGACGACGAGAGCGAGACCTTCCAGCGCGTGGTCACCGATCTGCTCGAAGACGGCTTCGTGCGTCCCGACGGTCATGCCTTCAAGTTCCGGCACGGGGCGGACGAGTTCGTCTACTACCCGGAGCGCCTGCGCATCCCGGCCAACGCCGAGGCCATGGTGGACCGCGACCAGTACGAGCAATTCAGCCCCTACGCCGAGAACGGCTCGAGTGAGCTGCTCAGCGCAAACGACGGCAGTCTCGACTACGCGTTTCGGCCGGCTGCGCTCCACGCCACGAGTGAGCTCCTCTCGGCAGCCGCCGTTTCCGCCGACCAGGACCTCGACGGCCACGAGACGGACATCGAGACCGGGGAAGGGCGCTGGCTCGTCGCCGCCTCGACGGCCTGGAATGCTCACCGCAAGCGCTTCTTGCGCGTGACTCAGCAAGTCGGTGAGTGGGGCGATCTCTATCACGCCGAAGCCGACACCCCGATGGGCCCCTGGGTCTACACCCAGCGCGTCATCGATCACGACCAGTACACGTTCTACAACCCCTTCCACCATCCCGAGTTCGATCAGAACGGCGGGCGCATCGTCTTTCTCGAAGGCACTTACACGACGACCTTCACCGAGCCGCCGCCTTCGCCGACGCCGCGCTTCGACTACAACCAGGTGATGTATCGGCTCGATCTCACGGACGAGCGGCTGGCAGTGCCCGTGGCCGTGTACGAGATCGATGGTCTGCCTCTCACCAAGCGCGAGCTCCGGCCCGGCGTGAGCAAGCTCTCTGCCTCGTTCTTCGCGCAGGATCACGCCGTGCTCGGCGCCGTGCCGGTGGCCTGGTCAGGCGCCGCCTGTGAGCCACGTTCACTGCTGCTCGGCGCCGATCCAGCCAGCACGCCCGTCTTTTACGCGTTGCCCGCCGATACCTCGCCCGCGCCGACCCACACCGTTCCACTCTACGAATACACCCACGCCGACGGACGCCGCGCCTACAGCGTCGACGATGCGGCTGCGCTCGATGGCTTCGAACGAGTGCAGGAGCCGTTCGCGCTGGTCTGGGAGAACCCGATCCGCGTCAACCTCCCAGTCGGCGACTACCTCGGCGAGCTGATCGCGGTGGCCGGCGACGATCAATGCGTCAGCGCCGGCGGCGTGGTCACGCTCGACGCCTCTGCCAGCGTCGCTCAGGGAGCTGCGATCGCGCGTTATGTCTGGCGCGTGCCCGGGCTCCAGCCCTGCGAGCTCGTCGAGGGGCAGCGCCTCGAGCTCGAGCTGCCACCGGGGCTGCACAGCATCGAGCTCACCGTGGTCGACGAAGCGGGCAACGTCAGCAGCGATACGCTGATCGTGCGCGTGACCTGACTACTCGATGGTCGAGTTCGAGACGATCGGATCGCCGCTCGCCAGCACGAAGATCCCGGGGTAGCCCTCGGTCTCGAACTGGCCGCTCGGGTTCTGGCTGAGCTCCGAGTCGCGAATCACCAGCGTTCCGCTGCGATCGTTGCTGACGAAGAAGATCGCGCCGCCGCCCTCGTTGGCCGTGTTGTCGGTGATCGTGACGTCGCAGAGCGCCAGCGTGAAGGTGTTGCCGTCGTTGTAGATGGCGCCGCCGCTGCCACCGCCTGGCGTGCCGGGCTGGGCGGGATTCGCGCCGTTGCCGATCGCCTCGTTGTTGCTGAAGACGCTATCGAACACGCTGTAGGAGACGCCGATGCTGCTCAGGGCTCCGCCGTTGGAGCAGACGTTGCCCTCGAAGGTGCTGCCCACGACGTAGAGCGGCCGATCCTCGAACTGATCGAAGGCGCGCACGGCGCCGCCGCCGACGTCGGGCCCGACCGGCGCGCAGGTGTTGCCAGTGAAGACCGAATCCAGGACCTTGAGCCTGCCGCCGCGCGCGAAGATGGCGCCGCCGCCGTCTTCTTCGGCGCTGGCATTGCCGTCCACGAAGGTCATCCGCTGCACGGTGAGCGCGGGATGGTCCTGGTTGTCGCAGTGCGGCGTGGTCCAGTGCTGAGCCTCGTCGCAGGTGTTCATGAACAGGATGCGGCGCTGCTCCTGACCGCTCAGCGTGACCTTGCCGCCGCCGTCGAGCACGATGCGCGGACCGGTGTCGTTGAACACCTTGAGCGTCTCCTCGAGCTCGATCACGATGGGATCGGGGCCACAGTCGAAGGTGATCACGCCGCCCTGAGCCACCGCCATGGCCACTTCCGCCGAGGTACAGCTCTCCGGGCTGCCGTCGCCCACGACGTGATCCGGACTCGAAACGTCCTCGAGCGCCGCCTCCTCGGGTAGGGCACAGCTGATGTCGGGGGTGGCCCCGCTATCGCCGTTATCGTCGTCGTCACCGCTGCAGCTCACCAGGAGCAGAGCGACGATGAGCCAGCCCGAGCTCGGGTACGCCATCACTGGCTCAGTCGAGCGTCGTTCGCAGGGGGCGGGGCTTGGGGGCCGCGAGCGACGCAGCCATCGGAGCGTCGTCGAGGTTCTGGCGGAAGACACGCTTCGGCGTCGTGCGGGCCTCTTCCACCCTGGGGAACGCGAGCGTCGGTACCGCTGGTGCCTTGGTCGCCGCGCCCAGATAGTTCGTATCGTCCAGCGTCTCGCGGATGCGGCGCTTCACCGTGCCGCTGCCCACGTAGGTGACCTTGTTGGTGTCGAGCGACGCGACGATGCGCCGCGGCGAGGCCGTGCGCAGCGGCTGAGCCTTCTTGTCGAGCGACACGCGCACCAGACGGCTGGCTGCCAGCGTCTTGATCAGCGGCTTGTCGTCGAGCGACTGCCGAACCCGGTCACCCGCGTCCGAGCCCACCGCCACGGCAGCAACCGAGCTCAAGGCCACGACCAGCAGACCGCACCAGGCGAGCGAACGCTTCACGGAACTGAATATGCCCGGGATCCGTGCCTGCTACAAGCTGCCAGGATTTTGAAGCCAACGGAATCGCGCCTGAGTCCGGCAAACTCCGCCATAAGCGAGCCTGACGGCTCGTGTTAGCTTGCCCGCCGGGTGGATTGTCATGATCTCACGATGGGTTCTGCGCGGCGCGCTCCTGGGTCTTGGGGCTGCGGTGCCGCTGGTTGGTTGTTCCGGCGCTGATGAGGCTGAGCCGACGGCTCCGGACTCGGGCGGCTCTGCCGGCACGGGTGGTAGCTCTGCGGCCGGGATGAGTGCTGACGCGGGTGCGTCCAGCGGCGAAGCGGGCGCAGGCGGCGCTGGCGAGCCCGCCACGGTCAGGTGCACGACGGACGCACAGTGTGAAGCTCTCGATTTCGTGTGCGACACCGTGCGCGAGACCTGCGCGCAGTGCATCGTCGACGCCCAGTGCCCTGGGACCGAACGTTGCCGCGGCTACGCCTGCGAACCCACGGTGTGGTGCAAGGCGAACGACGACTGTCCGGCGAGCGATCTGTTCTGCGTCGAGGACACGGGACAATGCGAGGAATGCCAGCACGACGCTGACTGCGCGCCAGGGGCGGTGTGCTCCTACTACCAGTGCGTCAGCCAGGGCGTGTGCAGCGACTCGTTCGATTGTCCAGTGGACCAGGTCTGTGACAGCGCCGACCATCGCTGTTACCAGTGCGTGACCAACGGTGACTGTGGCGCAGACGGCGTCTGCGTCGGGCACACCTGCCGCGCGAGCTGCGCCAGTGACAAGGACTGCCGCGCTGCCGAACAGCTCTGTGACCTGGAGCTCGGCGGCTGCGTCGATTGCCTGACCAGCGAGCAGTGCCCAGATACGCACTTCTGTAGCGCCGGCAGCTGCTTGCTCGATACATGCGAGCCCGGTGAATACATCTGTGACGGCAACGACCTGCGCGTGTGCCTGACGGACGGCAGCGGCACGATCGAAGGCTTTACCTGCGAGCCCAAGGCCGGCTGCAGCTACAAGGTGATCCAGGGGATCGGCATCGCCGGCTGCAACAACAGCATCTGCATAGCGGGCACGCTGGCTTGTGACGGCGACCTGCTGGGCCAGTGCGATGTGGACGGTCGAGAGTGGCTCCTGGCAGCGGACTGCAGCGAGACCGACCAGATCTGCGACGACGGAGCGTGCAAGACGCAGCTGTGCACGCCGAACGAGTTTGGTTGTGTGGACGGCGATCGCTACGAGTGCAGCGACACGGGTCTGACCTGGGAGCTCGATGACGACTGCCCCCAAGGCTTGGCCTGCGATCCGCTCACCACCAACTGCGACCCGCTGATTTGCGAGCCCGACCAGCCAGCTTGCAACGAAAACCTGGTGACCACGTGCGACGCTACCGGGTTCGGCTACACCGGGGCGGAGACCGACTGTAGCAGCGAGAGTTGCTGGCAAGGCGAGTGTTACGACTGCACCGCGATCGGGTTGACGGATGCTCTGCGGCTCGTCAGGTTCGAGGACGGCCTCGTCACCCTGCAGAATCGCAGCGGCTGCGACATCGCGCTGGACGACGTGAACTTCGAGATCGTGACCTACGAGGTCTCCCTGGAAAAATACACGACCGTGTTGCCGAGCTTCACGCTGAACGCGGGCGAGACCGTTACGCTCGGAGATGGCGACATCCTCGTGAATACGGCTCCCATCTTTGCCTTCGATTCGGGCTTCGAACCGTACGTCGCGCTGTGCGATGGGGTCTGCGACGAGACCAGCATGTTCGACGCCGTGGCGATCGAGGGTGGACCGAGCTTGCCCCCGCCGCTCGAATTCACCGGATTCATCGACATCAATTTCGAGTCGGGCGAGATCCTGGTGCGAAGCGCCTACGCTGGAGTCAGCCCCACGTTTCTCGCCAGCGACTGGTCGGTCGTGGTGCCGTAGCCAGCGGACCTGTAAGTACAGGATGGGTGAGGGCAAACCTCACGATCAGAGCATTTGGTTGTCCGGAAAAGGGCCCGTGAAGCGACAACTAGGAGGCGATGCGTGTGTTTGTACGGACCTCACCTGGCCTCTTGGCAGCGTTTCTTGCTTGCGGTTGCGCGGACGACGCCAGCAGCACTCACCCCGGCCGGGCTGCTTCGGGCGGCTCCGGGGGCACGGTGGGTTCCGGCGGGCAGAGTACGGCTGGCAGCTCGGGGGCCGCGACGGCGGGGACCAGCGGAGCAGGCGGGGAAGGAGGCAGCGTCGTCGCGCCGGTCAATCTCGCCGTCACGCGCCTGCGCAGCGAGTATCGGGTGAACCCGCTCGGCATCGACGTCGCGAAGCCGAGGTTCGACTGGCTGCTCGAATCCGACGTTCGCGGACAACGCCAGACCGCCTATCAGGTGCTGGTTGCCAGCAGCGTCGAGGCCCTCGCTGCCGATCAGGGCGATCTCTGGGACAGCGGCAAGGTGGTGTCCGATCAATCGACGCAGCTCGAGTTCGGCGGCGAACCCCTCGGCTCGCGAGAGCGCGTTCTGGGAGATGGGGTTGCTCGAGCCCACGGACTGGCAGGCGCGGTGGATCGCGGCGCCGGCGACGGGTCTCGGCCGCGGCGGTGTGAGCTGGATCTGGTACCCCGAAGGCGATCCGCTGACATCGGCGCCGGCGGGTGAGCGCTTCTTCCGCAAGACCTTCACGGTGCCCGCGGGCGCCATCCAGGGCGCCGTGCTCGCGATCTCCGCCGACAACGACTTCGAGCTCTTCGTCAACGGAACCCGCGTGGGCGCGGAGACGGACTGGCACGAGGCAGCGACCTTCAACGTCGCGCAATACCTGGTCTCGGGTGACAACGTGGTCGCGGTACGAGCGACGAACGTCGACGGTCCAGCGGGGCTAGCCCTGGCGCTCGACGTGGTGCAGGCCGCAGGCACGGTCAGCGTTTCGAGCGACGCGAGCTTCAAGGTGTCGAACACCGGGACCGGCAGCTGGACGGAGGTCGGCTTCGACGACAGCGCCTGGGGCGCGGCCGACGCGCTCGTGGCCCTCGGAGGGCAACCGTGGGGCAACCCGGGTGGAACCAGGCCCAACCATTTTCGCAGAGAGTTCACGCCACAGAAGTCGGTCACCCGCGCGCGCATCTACGCCACGGCGCTCGGCATCTACGAGCTCTGGCTGAACGGTGAACGCCTGGGGCAAGACGCGCTCGCCCCGGGCTGGACCGACTACCGCAAACGCGTGCAGGTGCAGACCTACGACGTGACCGATCTCGTCGTCGACGGAGAGAACGCGCTAGGCGCGATCCTCGCCGACGGCTGGTACAGCGGGCGCATCGGGTTCCTCGGTCGCAGCGACTATTTCGGCCCTGGGCCGAAGCAGCTCCTGGTCCAGCTCGAGCTCGATTACGACGACGGAACGAGCGAAACCATCGCCAGCGACGCTGCCGGCTGGAAGACGGGCAGCGGTCCGCTACTCGCGGCCGATCTGCTCGGGGGCGAGACCTACGACGCTCGGCTCGAGCTCCAGGATTGGAGCCAGGCGACCTTCGACGATGTAGGCTGGCAAGCTCCGCTCGTCGTGGGTGAAGCCGGGACACACACGCTGGTCGCGGACGTCACCGGCGGGGTACGCGTCAGCGAGGAGATCGCGACCCAGACGGTGGACGAGATCTCTCCCGGCGTCTTCATCTACGACCTCGGCCAGAACATGGTCGGCTGGGCGCGCCTCAAGGTGCAGGGCAGCAGCGGGAGCACGATCAAGCTCCGCTTCGCTGAGGTGCTGAACCCCGATGGCACGCTCTACACCGAGAACCTGCGCGCCGCGCGCGCCACCGAGTACTACACGCTGCGCGGCGGCGGCGAAGAGAGCTACGAGCCGCGCTTCACGACCCACGGCTTCCGCTACATCGAGCTCTCCGGCGACGTCGATGCCCTGAGCGAGGTCCCGGCGCTCGACACGCTCACGGGCGTGGTGGCGCATTCGGAGCTGCCGCCGACCGGCACGTTCGAGACGTCGTCGGCCATGGTGAACAAGCTGCAGAGCAACATCGTCTGGGGGCAGCGCGGCAACTTCGTGTCGGTGCCCACCGATTGCCCGCAGCGCGACGAACGCCTGGGCTGGATGGGCGATGCGCAGATCTTCGTGCGCACGTCCACCTTCAACAGCGACGTCGCGAGCTTCTTCACCAAGTGGATGCGCGACGTCAGCGACGCCCAGGCCGACAACGGCGCGTTCACCGACGTGTCACCCAATCCCGCTCTGACGAGCGGAACTCCAGCCTGGGGCGACGCCGGCGTGATCGTGCCGTGGACCCTCTATCTCGCCTACGGCGACGAGCGCATCCTGGCCGAGCACTACGACGCGATGCGCTCCTGGATCGCCTACATCCAGGGTCCGAACCCCAACAATCTGTGGCAGAACTCGCGCGGCTCGGACTTCGGCGACTGGCTGTCGATCAACGCTGACACCGACAAGGAAGTGCTGGCCACGGCCTTCTACGCTCACAGCGTCGACCTCATGGCGCGCAGCGCTCGGGTGCTCGGCAACGACGCCGATGCCGCACAGTACGAGCAGCTCTTCGAGGCCATCAAGACGGCCTTCAACAGCGAGTACGTGACGAACGGCGTGATCCGTAGCGACACCCAGACGGCCTACGCCCTGGCGCTGCGCTTCAATCTCCTGCCCGACGATCAGCGCGCCGCTGCCGTCGAGCGGCTCGCCGCCGACGTCACGACGCGGGGCAACCTCAGCACCGGCTTCATCGGCGTGGCCCACCTGTTGCCAGCGCTGAGCGGCGATGGTCGCGACGACGTCGCTTACCAGCTGCTCAATACGGAGACGTTCCCGTCCTGGTTTTACAGCATCAACAAGGGCGCCACGACGATCTGGGAGCGCTGGGACGGCATCCAGGAGGACGGCAACTTCCAGACGCCGACGATGAACTCCTTCAATCACTACTCGTTCGGCGCCGTCGGCGAGTGGATGTACGGCACCGTCGCCGGCATCGAGCTCGACGAGGCCAGCCCGGGCTACAAGCACTTCTTCGTGCGGCCCAGGGTCGGCGGCGGGCTCAGCTCTGCGCGCGCCGAATACGACAGCATTCACGGCCGCATCGTCAGCTCCTGGAGCGCGGAGGGCGGCACCTTCACGCTCGAGGTCACGGTTCCCGTAGGCAGCACGGCGCACGTGGTCCTGCCGTACGCGGGCAACGCGACCGAGAGCGGCGCGCCGATCGAGCCCGGAGCCGACGGTAGCTACCCGCTCGAGTCGGGCACGTACGTCTTCGAGATCCCGGTCCAGTAGCTCCGGCATCAGAACTGTGCCGCGACAGGGCCGTCAGGGATTGAGCCAAAAGTGTGTCAGCTTGCGGGGGCGTAGCGGCGGATCTGGCTGAAAAAGTGCAGATCTCTTGCCGGCATCGGGCTTGCTTGATCAAGGTAGTAAGCCCATGTCCTACCCTTCGCGCTTCGTTGCTTGTCTCGTCGCGGTGACCCTCGGATCCGTGCTCCTGCCCGCGTGTGGCGGAGAGTTCAGCGAAGACGGTGACGAGAGCGCGTCCGGTTCCGGGGGCCAGGCCGGCAGCGCGGGCAAGAGCGGCTCGGGCGGCTCGGCGGGCACTGGCCGGGGTGGCACCGGGACGGGCGCAACGGGGGGCATCGGGGGGACCTGCGAGTTCGACGGCCAGACCTACTACGACGGTGACACCTTCCCCGCAGGCGACGACTGCAACACGTGCACGTGCAGCGCTGGCCAGATCGGCTGCACGGCGCTCGGCTGTCCCGAAGAGGGTTGCGTCTACGACGGCGTCTTCTATCAACTGGGCGAGTAGTTCCCCGCCGGCGACGGCTGCAACAGTTGCTCCTGCACGGCCGGCGGGACCGTGGGTTGCACGTTGATCGCGTGTGGTAACTGCTCGATCATCGAGAGCGAGTACGCGATCGCGATCGACCAGGCCAGGACCTGCGATCCAATGCTGACGGGTCAATGCTCACAGCAGATCTTCATCGGTCTGCAGTGCGGCTGTGACTCCTTCGTCAATCCGGAGAACGCTTCCGCCATCGAGGTCGCGCAGGCCGAACAGGCCAAATACGCCGAGCAGCAATGCGGCGGTGATGTGCTCTGTGGGGAATGTGCTCCGCCGGTGAGCTCGTACTGCTCGGCCGAGGGCCGCTGCGTCGA
>DATLIL010000604.1:0-4613 GCA_035539475.1 Polyangiaceae bacterium | reverse complement strand
CACGAGCGCCAATGGCATTCAGAACCGTGTGAAGGATGCCCTCGGCTACCTGCAAAGCGAGGACGCCGGCGGCGACTGGGCCTACTACCTGGATGCCGGCGAGGTGCGCTGGAATGACGTGATCGTCTACGGCTACTCCTACGGTGGCCAGGTGGCGGCCGCTGCCACGAAGTACGTCGCGCTGCACCGAGCCATTGCCGTCTCCGGGCCCAACATCGTCATCACGGCGGGGTGGTTGGGCGATCCCAGCGTCACCCCGGGCTATCGCTCGTTCAGCATCGGCGGCGATAGCGACGGCACACGTACAGCCCAGATAGCGACAGTCACGGCCCTCGGCTGGCCCGGCAGCGAAATCGACGTGCCCGTCTCGCAGCCGCCGTACGAGGGCTCGAGCATCCTGACGCTCGAGGGCGCCCACGCGGACCTGTGTGCGCAGGCGGGCGTCACCAACGAGACGTGCTGCGAATTCGCCTTCGGCTACCAGCCCTGAGCGACCCTCAGCGTCGTGTCGAGAGCGTTGCGGACCAGCTGCGCGGTGGCGGGCCCAAGCCGAGCGGCTCGTAGGCAGCGCACGGTAGGAGCGGCGTTCCGCGCTCGTGGCGCTCGATCCACGTGAGCACCTCGGGATGGCGGAGCGGGAGCTTCTGGATCTCCGACCTGGTGAACCAACCGGCACCACGCGAGTGATGGTCTGCCTCCCGCTTCGGCTCTGCCAGGATGGCGGGGTAGCCCACGAAGGCGAAGCGCAGCTTGGTGGTGCCACCGTTGGCGGGGGAGTGAGAGTGGTCGAAGCCGAGTAGACCGCGGAGGCCGATCAGGATGCCCGCTTCTTCGGCAGTTTCGCGCACGGCTGCCGCGATCAGGTTCTCGCCGGGCTCGACCTTCCCCGCCGGGAGGAAGAAGGCCCCGTTGCGCTCCTCGACGATGAGGTAGCGGCCCTCGTGCGGAACGACGACCAGAACCACCAGAATGCTGTCGCTCATGACAGCAGTGTGAGCCGCGCCGTTGAGGCACACCACGCGACGTTTGCAACGGTTTGATGCATAATCTGCACCATGCTCTCGTACCCGGGTGACCTGCTCGTCCACCTGGAGTCGTTCGTCGCGCTGCTCGCGCACGTGAAGCGCGGGCGGCAGGGCGCGTTCGAGCGAACGGCGGACGAGCTCGGCATCGATCGCAGCGTCCTGCGCCGTCGCATCCAGGTGCTCGCCGAGTGGTTGGGCGCTCCTCTCCTCGAGGGTCGCGGTGTCGACATGAAGCCAACCGCGCTGGGCGCCCGACTCGGAGAGCAGGGCACGCGACTGGTCGCGACGGCGAGCCAGCTACGGACCGAGCTGACTCGCGCCCAAGATCGTCTCGTCATCGCCTGCACCGGAACGATCACGACAGAGCTCTTGCCGCCCATCCTCCTGGAGCTCGAGCAGCGGCCGCGCCCGATCAGCCTGGTCGTGCGCAGAGCCGGCGGTCAGGCCTGTGAAACGCTGGTCCGCAGCGGCGAGGTGGATCTGGGCGTCGTCCGTGCCGAAGAAGCTCCGCGCGGCGTTGCGAGCTTGCACCTGTCCGACGATCGCCTGTGGTTCGTGGTGCCGGCGCAGCATCCGCTCGCCAGACGCACGAAGCCCACGCTGACGCAGATGGCGAGCGTCCCGCTCATTCTATACGGCGAGACCTCGCGCACCCGCGCCCGCGTGATGGACCGCCTGAGACCGTACGGCGCCTCGATCCGCGCGGAGGTCGACGGGCGCTCCGCTGCGCTCGCGTACGTGCGAGCCGGCGTTGGCGCGACCTTCATCTCCCTATTGCCCGGTCACGCCGTCGACCGGGCGCGCGTGTTTTCGCACGATGTTACTGCGCTCTTCGAGCGCTCCGCCTTCTACGCCATCGCGACCAAGCAACGCTGGTCTTCGCCGGTGGTGGCTGGCGTGGTCGCCGAGCTTGCGAAGCAGCGGCGCGCCTAGGTCCAACCTGTGTTCAAGGTGGCGGGCAGAGCGCGTCACCCTCGGTGTCCCAGTAGCCGGTGCCCCAGGCGGGGAAGCCGGCGTTCAGCTGACCAACGGCATTTCCGAACGTGATCTGCTCGAGACCGTGCCGTCGGCGTTGATGATGAAGAGCTGCTCAATCCCGGCCGTCCGGGGGGCGCCAAGCTTGTCGATGTAGTCGACCGTCTCGCCGGTGTCACCCTGGAAGACGATCTGCTTGCCGTTCGGTGACCACTCGGGCTGAAGGTCGTTTTTCCCGGGGCGATTGTTTTCGTTCGTCACTTGCGTGACGGTACGTGTGTCGACGTTCCAGATGTAGATATGGGTTTCGCCGGACCCGTCTCGGGCGCTGTGAAAGGCAATCTTTCGTCCGTCCGGTGACCAGGAAGCCGCGTTGTTTTGAAGGATATCATCGGTGAGCTGATCGACGTGGCTCCCGTCGTCGTCCATCACGAAGATGTCGGTGAACAAGTCCGTCAGGCCAGGCGGGCTCCTCGTGAACACGATCTTCTTGCCATCGGGCGACCACGCGGGTTGTGTATTGCGAGTGCCGGTGGTGTTGGTGATGTTGACGGCATCTTGGAGGCTGCCGTCTTTGAGAAACTTGGTGGTGAAGATATTGCGCGCCCCCGCCTGGCCGTGATCGAAGACGATCTGCTGCTTTACGGCAGTCCAGTTTGCAAAGCGCCCCAGCCTCAAGAATGTCCCGGGCCCGCACTCCTCATTCGCCTCGATGCGGTAGAGGTTTTGAATTTGCGCAGGCATCGCGCTGTAGAACAAGATCGTGCGACCGTCGGGAGACCAGGCCGCGGCTTGGTCGTCGCGGCTATTGACGGTGACTTGACGCGCGTGGCTGCCATCCGCGTTCATCGTCCAGATTTCCGCAACGACGCACTCGCCCTGTGTTGTCTGCGCGGGAAATTCACAGCGCGGATCACCGATCGGCCTCCTCCGAAACAACAACCTCCCGCTGGGGACGTCGTCGTCGCCCTCGACTGCCTCGCTGGTCACATCGACTCTCGGGCCTTCCGAGCCGCAGCCGAGCGCGGCGAGCGGTAATGAAAAGGCCAGAGCAAAACCCCTATTCAGCACCATCACGCTACCTCCTCCCGCGATTCAACGCGTTCAGGGCCAGTGCCGGTGCAAACCAGGTGCCCAGCGGCAAGCTACCGTTCTACTCAGCCCGTTCCCCGCGATCACCGGACGTCCGCGGCGTTTGAGGACGTCGCGCACGATACAGCGTGAGTCTGAAGTACACGGACCGAGTCGGATCTCGGGACCGCGGTTCGGCTCAAAGTCCACGGGGCGCACTCGCCTTCGCCGAACATTGCCGAGCGGGAGAGTTCGCGCAGGTTCGCGGCTTAGCTCAGTGCGCGACGAAGCCGAAGGCCTTGTCGTGGACGTAGACGAGCTTGCAGGCCTCGACGTACTTGGCGTCGTGGATGCGGCCGGCCGCGACGTATCCCGTGTCGCCCTTGTCGAGCACCAGTGGCGCGCCGTCCGGAGCAAGATGGCCGTCGTCGCTCTTGGTGAAGAACTGAACGACCATCTTGCCTTCGACGACGACCGTCATGTCGTCACCAGGATGTGAGTGCGGCGGCTCGGCGCTGCCCGCCTCCCACTGCTCGAGCATCACTTCGACGCCGTCGGGGTTGCCCGGCACCGTCGTCCGCACCGTGAAGCCTGCGGGCGTGTCGGGGACGGCGACGTGGTGGTCCCACACCGCGCTGGTTGCGGAGGTCAGGGTCTTCGCGTCACTCGAAGTGTCTCGGGCCATGGTGGGCTCGTCTTTACCCTCAACCGTGCTTGATGCCCACGTGGCTCGGACGAACGCCGTTTTCGGCCTGGTCCTTGAGCTTGATCGTGCGCTCGACCGGTGGGTACTGAGCCTCGGCGCCGACCGAGACGATGACCTTGTTGGCGTCGAAGTAGACCTGCCAGTAGTGGTCCGTGTGCGTGTACGGTCGGACGGCGAGCACGGGACCGAACTCCGTGAACTGGAGGATCTCGACGTCGGGCGCGGGCGCGCTGACGACGTTGGGGATGGCCGCGAGCTTCTCCTTCAGCCGCTTGATCGCGTCGGTCACGTCGACCGAGTAGTGGAGCTGGGCCGTGAGATCGACGCGGCGGAAGGAGTTGGCCGAGAAGTTCTGAATCGTGCCGGCGAGGATCTTGCCATTGCCGACGTGCGTATGAACGTTGTCCGGCGTGTCGATCGTCGTGACGAACAGGCCGATGGCGCGCACGGTGCCCGTGACGTCACCAGCGGCCACGAAGTCACCGACCTTGTAGGGCCGCAGGATGACCAGGAACGCGCCTGCGGCGAAGTTCGACAGCAAGCCGCCCCAGGCCGTGCCGATGGCGATGCCAGCACCCGCGAGGAGCGCCGCGAACGTCGTCGTCTCAACGCCGAAGTAGCCGAGAATGGCGACGACGAGCGCCATGTTGGCCAGCACGCCGATCACCGTGCCGACGTAGCGGAGCAACGTGGGGTCGACCTTCTGCCGCTCGAGCGAGCGCTGCACGAGATGAATGACCCAATTGATGAGCCAGCGAACGACCAGGTACAGAATGAAGGCGCCGATGACCTTCATGCCGACGTCGGTCACTTTCGCAGCAACCGTGTCCATCGTC
>DATLIL010000603.1:0-8684 GCA_035539475.1 Polyangiaceae bacterium | reverse complement strand
CCCGCACTGAAGACGACGACGAGCATGATGCTCGCCAATCGCTTTCCGATGCTGCTCTGGTGGGGGCCGGAGTCGGTCTGCATCTACAACGACGCCTACGTCCCGGTGCTGGGCGCGAAGCACCCCGAAGCGCTGGGATTGCCGGTCAAGCAGGTCTGGAGCGAGATCTACGACGTACTCGAGCCCTTGATCGTCACTCCGTTGACGGGAGGTCCATCGACCTGGTCCGAAGATCTCCTGCTCGAGATACGCCGGCACGACTTTCTCGAGGAGACACACTGGACCATCGCCTACAGCCCGGTCCCCGACGACACGGCACCGAACGGGATCGGCGGAGTCCTCGCGACCGTGCACGAGGTGACGGCCCAGATCCTCAGTGCCCGGCGCAACGCCCTGCTGCGGGATCTCGGTGCGCGCGGGACCGAGGGGAGATCCGTCGACGACGTCTGTATCTCTGCCGCTGCTGCGATGGCGCGCTATCCGCACGACCTGCCGTTTGCGAGCATCTATGTCCTCGACCCCGAAGGGCACAGCGCTCACCTCGCGGCGGCGGCGGGCATCGAGGCGGGACACCCGGCATGTCCGCGCGTCATTCGTCTGCAAAGCGACGCAGAGACCTGGCCCATCAGCAGCGCTCTGAGCTCGCGCACACCCGTGGAGGTGGACCTTCCACCCGAGCGCTTCGGTGAGCTGCCCAGGGGAGCCTGGAGCGATCCACCTGCACGTGCGCTCGTCCTGCCTCTCACTTCGGCGATCGACAACCAGCCCGCCGGCGTTCTCGTCGTCGGCCTCAGTCCGAGGCTCCGCCTCGACGCGCCCTACCGTGATTTCCTGGAGCTCGTGACGTCGCAGATGTCGTCCGCGCTGGCCAGCGCGCAGGCTTACGAGTTCGAACGCCGGCGCGCCGAAGCGCTCGCCGAGCTGGACCGCGCAAAAACGGCCTTTTTCAGCAACGTGAGCCACGAGTTTCGGACCCCGCTCACGCTCATCCTCGGTCCCGTGGCGGACGGCCTCGAAGATACGAGCGACCCACTCTCGCCCGGACAGCGCCAGCGCCAGGAGGCGGTGCACAAGAACAGCATCCGGCTGCTCAAGCTCGTCAATTCGCTGCTCGACTTCAGTCGCATCGAAGCGGGCCGCATTCAGGCCTGCTACGCGCCCACGGATCTCGCAGCGCTCACGGCAGGGACGGCGAGTGCATTCCGGTCGCTCGTCGAGCGCTCCGGGCTCGAGCTCTCGATCGACTGCCCGCCGCTGCCCGAGCCGGTCTTCGTCGATCGCGAGATGTGGGAAAAGATCGTTCTCAATCTCGTCTCGAATGCCTACAAGTTCACGCTGGCGGGAGAGATCACCGTCAAGCTCGAGAGCGACGCAAAGGTCGCGCGTCTCAGCGTCACGGACACGGGCACGGGCATCGACGCCCAGCACCTGCCGCACGTGTTCGAGCGCTTCTATCGAGTCGAGGGCGCCGAGGGTCGCACCCATGAAGGCACGGGCATCGGCCTCGCTTTCGTGCGCGAGCTGGCGCGTCTCCACGGTGGCTCGGCCACGCTGGCGAGCCAGAAGAGCTTCGGCACGACGGTCACCATCACCGTGCCTCTGGGCAGCGCTCATCTGCGGCAGGATCAGGTCAAATCAGCCGAATTGCGCTTTCCGACCGGCGCGGTGGCGCGGAGCTTCGTCGAGGAGGCCGGGGGCTGGGAAACGGGCGAAACGCCGAGCGGGGCGCCCGCCGAACCAGCGCTCGGCGAGGCAGCGAGCGACGAAGCCGCCGTACCGGCTCACATTCTCGTCGCGGACGATAACCTGGACATGCGGGAGTACCTGCAACGCATCCTGGGTTCCCTCGGCACCGTCGAGCTCGTGAAGAACGGGAACGAAGCGCTCGCGGCGATCCGGCGCCGGCTACCGGACCTCGTGCTCAGCGACGTGATGATGCCCGATCTCGACGGCATGGCGCTCGTGCGTGCGCTGCGCAGTGATCCGGAAACCGAGACCCTCCCCATCGTGCTCCTCTCGGCGCGCGCGGGAGAGGAGGCCCGGGTCGACGGCGCCAACGTCGGCGCGGACGACTACATCGTGAAGCCGTTCTCTGCGCGCGAGCTCGTGGCCCGCGTCCGCTCCCAGCTCGAGCTCGCCCGGCTGCGGCGCGACAACGCGCGCGCGCTGCGCGAAAGCGAGGCGAAGTCGCTGCTGCACACCAACGCGCTCCTGGCCGAGGAAGATCGGCGCAAGAACGAGTTCCTGGCGATGCTCTCTCACGAGCTCCGGAACCCGCTGTCTCCGATCGTGACGAGCCTCAGCCTGGTGAAGCGCGTTCCTGCGGGCGATCCGCGCGCCCAGCGGGCAATGCTGATCATCGAGCGGCAGATCGGGCAGCTGTCCAACCTCGTGAACGACCTGCTGGACGTGACGCGCATCACCCAGAACAAGCTGCAGCTGCAGCTACAGCGCGTCGATCTCAACGAGGCCGTGCAGCAGGCAGTCGAAGACAACCGGTCGTTCTTCGAACGAGCGGGGGTGCGCATCGAGATCGTGCGAGAGGAGCGGCCCGTCCACGTTGCTGCCGACCGCACGCGCCTCGGCCAGATCGTGGGGAACCTGCTGCACAACGCGGCCAAGTTCACCCCCCGCGGCGGCGTCACGCGCGCCATCGTGGCCGTCGATGGCAAGGAGGCGGTGGTCAGCGTCGTCGACAGCGGCGTCGGCATGTCCCCGCTGAGCCTCGAGCGTCTGTTCCAGCCCTTCGTCCAGGCCGAGCAGACGCTCGCACGCAGCGAGGGCGGCCTCGGGCTCGGGCTCGCGCTGGTCAAGCGTCTCGCCGAGCTTCACGGGGGCACTGTTTCGGCTCACAGCGACGGTATCGGGCGCGGCTCCGACCTGACCGTGCGCCTCCCGCTCGATGCGGGCGACGCGATGGCGCCGACAGACTCCCAGGCGCCCCCTCCGGCCTCGTCGCTTCGCGTCCTGGTCATCGAAGACAACGTGGACTCGGCGGAGGTGCTCGGCGAAGTCCTGAGGGACAGCGGCCACGAGGTGGCCATCTCCTGTGACGGCGTCGCAGGCCTCGAGCAGGCACGGCGCTTTCATCCCGACGTCGTGCTCTGTGACATCGGGTTGCCCGGGATGGACGGCTACGAAGTCGCGCGTGCGTTCCGCGCCGATGAAGCCCTGAGAGATACCTTCCTCGTCGCCCTCACCGGTTATGCCCTACCTGACGACGTGCGGCGCGCGACGGAGGCGGGTTTCCAGCGCCACCTGGCCAAGCCTCCCGGTGTCGACAAGCTCGAGCAGATGATGGCGGCGGTGGGCGCGAGCAGGCACTAAGCTCGGCTCATACGTATGCTTCGCTTCGCCTTCGTTGCGGGCCTCGCCGGTCTCGGCTTTGCGCTGGTGCTCGGCGCGCTGGCGCTGGCTCACGCGCCTCTGGCCGGACATTCGGCGCTCCACATCACGCTGTTCATCAGCATCTTCGTGTCGTTCGTGCCCGCGGTGCTGGGGCACCCCTCCCGCAAGTGGTCGGGCAGCGAGGTCAGCGTCAGCTTGTGGACCGTGGTGCGCAGCGCGGCGCCGTGGACGGTGGTGCTCTTCGCTCTTTCATTCGTCGCCTGCATCGTGGCCGGGCTGGCGCTCGGCGGGGACGAGTTCAGCGTCAATGACGCCACTCTCGCCGGGCGTAGCGACCGTCAGATCTTCATTCCGACGTTCTGCGCCGTGTTCCACGCCACGGCCGTCATGATCGCGAGCTCGGGGCTCGGCTGGGATTGGGTGCTGTCGCTGCCCCCAGGCTCGACGAAGCGACTCGCTCTCAGCCACGAGGGCGCGACCACGCTCACCTATCGCGCCTCCGATCAGCGGAGCTTCTGGCAGATCCTGGCCGAGGTGGGTGTGGCCCTGTTCATCTGGCATCGCGCCAAGACAGTGCTGGCGGACACCCCGCCCCTGCTGCGGCACGCGGGGCTGCTGCTCTTCCTCGTGCCGGTGGCGCACATCACGGCCAAGCTGTTCGGCCACGTCACGATCTCGGTCGTGGGGCAGGACCTCGTCTTGCGTCACTTCCCGTACTTCTTCCGCAATCGCCGGGTCCGGATCTCCGACATCGACGGCATCCAGCTCAACGCCGAGCGCGATCGCGAGGGTGAAATTACGCACTACTCCTTGCTCGTGATCGGCCTCGGCCTCACGTCCGACCGCCTGGTGCATTACGTGCCGGAGGCGGAGCAGGCGAACGAGCTCGCGCAACGCATCGACGCACTGATCGCTCCCGTGCGCTCGAAGTGACGAAATCCGCTCGACACCAGCGGCGAGCGGTATCACGACTCCGATCATGCAGCCCAAGAACACCATCTGTCTGTGGTTCGACAAGGATGCCGAGGCGGCCGCACGCTTCTACGCCGCCACCTTTCCGGACAGCAAACTGACGGCCGTGCACAAGGCGCCCGGCGACTTTCCCGGCGGCAAAGAGGGCGAAGTCCTCACGGTGGAGTTCACGGTTTGCGGGGTGCCCTGCGTCGGCATCAACGGCGGCCCAGCGTTCAAGCAGAGCGAGGCCTTTTCCTTCCAGATCGCGACGGACAATCAGGAGGAAACGGACCGGTACTGGAACGCGATCGTGAACAACGGAGGCCAGGAAAGCGAATGCGGCTGGTGCAAGGACCGCTGGGGTCTGTCCTGGCAGATCACCCCACGCGCGCTCACCGACGCGATGGCAGCTGGCGGTGCCGAGGCCAAGCGCGCCTTCGAAGCGATGATGACGATGCGGAAGCTCGACGTCGCCGCCATCGAAAAAGCACGACGCGGCTGACCCGCCGCTTCACTGCGCTGCCATCAATCCGCTCAAGCTCGCGATGGTGGCCACGAGCTCGCGAGGGTCGACGGGCTTGGTCAGGTGTGCCTGAAAGCCAGCCCGCAGCGCCCGGGTGCGATCGTCGGAGCTCGCGTGCGCGGTGACGGCGATAGCTGGGGTGCGCCCCCCTTCACGGGGCTCGAGCTGTCGAACGCGCCGAACGAGCTCGTAGCCGTCGATGTCCGGCAGCCCGATGTCGCTGACGAGGACGTTCGGGCACGTGCTGGACAGGACCTCGAGCGCCTCACGCGCCGAGGCATGCGCGGAGACGGAAGCGTGATGCTGCTCGAGAATCGTGCGCAGAACCTCGCGGTTGTCGGGATCGTCCTCCACCAGCATCACCCTGACGTGGTCGAGGGCCACGTGCGTGTCCGGCTCCACGCGCGTCGCGGCTGCCACACGAATCGCCGGGATGGGCAACGCGAGGGTGAAAGTCGCGCCCTGCCCTTCGCCGCGGCTTTCGACGCGCACGTGCCCACCATGTAGCTCGATGAGCTGCCTCACGATGGCGAGGCCCAGGCCGAGACCGCTCGAGCGCTTGCTCGTATCCGTTTCGGCCTGACGGAAGCGCTCGAACACGAACGGAAGGAAATCCGTGCGAATCCCGACGCCGGTGTCCGCCACGGTGATCAGGACGTCGGAGTCACCACGGCGCAAGCTGACCTCGACGCGGCCACCTTGCGGCGTGAACTTGATGGCGTTCGAGAGCAGGTTCCATACGCACTGTTGAAGGCGCGTGGGATCTCCAGTCGCTCCGGCGACGGAGCGATCGAAGGAGCACGCGATCACGATGCCGCGTGCGTCGGCCGCTGGCCTCGTCGTCTCGACCGCCGCGTTGATGATCGCGGCGAGGTCGACGTCGCGCACGTCGAGCCGTAGCTTGCCGGAGATGATGCGCCCCATGTCGAGCAGATCGGCGATGAGCTGCGCCTGTGCGCGCGTGTTGCGCTCGATCACTTCCACTCCGTACCGGACCTTGTGAACGTCGCCCGGATTGCTCTTCACGATCTGCGTCCAGCCCATGATCGCGTTCAACGGCGTGCGCAGCTCGTGCGAAACCATCGCGACGAACTCGTCCTTGCTGCGGTTGGCGTGCTCGGCTTCGGCCAGGGCGGCGCGCCGCTCTGCTTCGCCGCGACGGCGCTCGGAGACGTCGCGAAACACCAGCACGACGCCGCGAACCTTGCCGTCGTGCCCGATGATGGGAGCGCCGCTGTCATCGATCGGTCGCTCGGTCCCGTCGGCCGCAATCAGCACCGTGCTGTTGGCGAGGCCGACCACCGCCCCGGTGCGAAGGACTCGATCGACGGGACTCTCCACGGTCTCTCGCGTGCTCTCGTTCACGATCCGGAAGACTTCATCGGAGCGGTGACCGCTGGCTTCGGCCGAGGTCCAGCCTGTGAGCTTTTCGGCAACCGGATTCAAGAACACGACCTCCCCCTTCGCGTCCGTGGCGATCACGGCATCACCGATGCTCTGCAGCGTCCGATCGAGCCATTCACGCTCCCGCGCGATCGTCTCCGCGGCGCGCTTCCGGTCAGAGATGTCTCGCGTGACCGTGGAAGCGCCGATGAGCTCACCGAAGCGACCCCGGACGGGGGAAATCGTGAGCGAAACATCGACTCGGCGGCCGCCCTTGGTAATGCGTACGGTCTCGAAGTGCTCGATCCGCTCGCCGCGACTCAAGCGTTCGAGGATGCGGTCCTCCTCGTCGTGTTGCTCTGGCGGAATCAGTGTCTTGACCGAGCGGCCCACGAGCTCGGCGCCGCTGTAGCCGAACAAGCGCTCCGCTGCGCTGTTCCAGGAGAGAACGACCCCGTCCAGGTTCTTGGTGATGATCGCGTCGTCGGACGAGGCGACGACCGAAGCCAAGAACTCACCTTCTTCCTGACGTGCACGCGCAGCACGCGCGATCAGGACCATTCCGGCGGAGACGACGAGGAAGGCAGCGACGGAGGGTCCGTAACCAGGCTCGCCTCGCGGCACGACGAACGCCCAGGACGCAACCAGGGAGGCCAGAATCGCCACAACGGTCGGCCCCACGCCTCCGAACCACGCCGCCAGGAGGATGGGGATGTAATAGAGAGCGTAAGGAGCGCGGCCGTGCAGCAACGGCTCCAGCGGAAGCCGGATCAGCGTGACCACCGCGATCATCGCGATGACAGTCGCGTACGCGCCGACGGAACTAGGTCGCCGCGCCGCCGAGAGGTTCGGTGGAGAAGCCACGCGTCCAGCCCCTCCATGGACGCAAACGTCGTGCCAGAACGCAGCTTACTCGACGGTGATGAAGAGCTCGTCTTCCAGCTGATAACCGTCGTCGTGGAAAAATCTGAGGGCGTAGCTGCCGGGCTCCGTCGGAGCGAGCAGGGAAACGCTTCCGTCCGCAATGACGCTCGCGGGAGCGGCCGTGTCGCCGTTCAGGTAACTCCAGACTGACGCGGTCGTGCCCGGGCCGTGCGCAGCTCGGCGCGCGTAGAGCCCGATCCAGTCGAGCGCGCTGTCACCACCGTCGAAGGCGACGGATATGGTCTCGCCCGGCGCATACGACGCCTTGTCCGGCGTCAGTCCGCCGCCGGCCCCAGCCGTGAACGTCCAGGTGTCGCCGTCGCCCACGCGCCACGAGTACGTCGTATTGGGAGCGAGCAGCGGTGACCACAGTTGCCCGAGCTCGCTCGAACCGATCGACGACGTGGCGTCAGCGCTATCGAGAAACACCTCCTCGGAGCCGGCGTCCAGCGCTGGAGTCCAGGTCAGCAGCGCGCGTCGGCCGTTGATCGCGGCGGTGTCACGCGGCAGTTCGCGGCTCGGCTTGGCATCGCGCTCGGGCCCGGTGATCTCGAACGTTGTCAGCACCGCGCGGTGATCGGAGCTCGCCACATCGATGGTGTGCGCATCGGTCGGCTCGGCGTCGCCAGCGGAGAAGTAGACGAAATCGATGCGGTCGTAGCAGCCGTTGGGCTCGGCCTCGGGCAGCTGCGTCCAGGTGATGCCGGGATCGTCGATCGCGAACTCGCAGGCAGCACGCTTCTGGTTGGTCGGGTGGAGCGTGGCGTAAGAATCGACGAAGCCCGCCTCGGTCGGAGCAACCGACGTGGGCCAGGGCACGGGCGGGTCGTAGTCGAGGTGGGAAGGCGCGTTGAAGTCGCCCACCAGGAAGACGGCGTCGTCGACGGCAACGTACGGCGCGGACAGCTCGATGAGCTCGCGCAGGCCGGGCATGCGCACGGCTTCTTCGCTCGCCAGCACGTCGTCGAGCGCCATGCCGTCGATGCCGAGCTGGTAGGGACCGTACGGATCGTACATGCCGTGTGTGTCGAAGACGTGCGCGCGGAGTCCGGGCGCGACCTCGATGGTGGCGCCGATGCCCCCGCGCGTCTCCTCGGTCACTCCAATGCGTCGCAAGATCGGCAGGCGACTGACGATCGCGAACGTGTTCACGCGGTCTTCCTGCACGAAGGTCCATTCGGGGCCGAGCAGTGCGCAAAGGTCGGCCGCATCGGTGGGCGTCACTTCTTGCAAACCGACGACGTCCGCCCCCGACGCCTGCACGTCCGCCGCCGCGAGCTCGAGAGCAAAGTTTGGATTGTTCAGCGTCAGGACCTTGAGCGGAAAAACGGGCCGTTCCGGCGCGCCTCCGGCTGCGGGATCCCCACCCGAGCCAACCTCTCCAGCGTCCGCGCCGCCCGTGTTCGCGCCTGCGGCTCCGCCCGTCGTCCCACCAGTCCCGGCGAGCGTGGAGCTACCCGCCCGGCCTGCTTCGCCACCATGATCGGCGCCGGCGCGGCCCGCTGTTCCCTCGGCAGGCGGCGCCGATCATGGTGGCGAAGCAGGCCGGGCG
>DATLIL010000602.1:0-5900 GCA_035539475.1 Polyangiaceae bacterium | reverse complement strand
AGGTCGAGCTGATCGATCCGCCGAGCACGCTACCCGAGGTCTGCCTCGAACCCGCCCCGTGAACCGGCAGTAGCCTCAATCCGGAAAGCGCTGCGTCGGCGGGACTTCGGGCGTGGGCGCTGCTGACGGCGGAGGCGCGGGCGCCGCAGGAGGTGTTTCGCTCGAGGCTGGAGGAGCGCTCGGTGGCGGCGGTGGTGCCGTTTCCAGCGGGGGAGCTGGTGGCGGCGCAGCAGCTGGCGGCGATGGAGCGGGCTGCAGCGGCTGCGGGCCCGTTGCGGCTCCGGGCGCCGGGATGGTGAGCACCACTGTCGAAACGGTCGCGCAGCCTTCGTGCTCTTTGACGACGAACGACGTGACGGCTGCCTTTCGGCCTGGAAGCTCCGCGCGCAGGGTCCAGCGGCCGGCCGTGAGCGGCGCGTGATAACAGGAGCCGAGTGTTTCGGCTTCGCCGTCCTGAATGACGGACACGTCGGCGTCGCACGTCTTGAAGCCCGTGACGCCGTCGATCACGGTGATGTCCGTGTACTGGTAACACTCGTGCGTGGCGATGCCGACGCCTATGAGGAGCGCCCCCGCCCCTGCGCCTACACCGGCCGCACAGCCCGTCAACACGAGCGCCGCGCCCACCACCAACAGTCGTTTCATTGAACTCTCTTCAGACTAGCTTGCCCACTCTGTTTGTCGAACCAGCCGTCGCTGCTGAGCAGTCCTAGTTTCAGGGCAGCGGTTCTTCGACGCTGAAGTCGACGTGCAGGCGGTTTCCGTCGGGGTCGCGCAGGCTCACTTGCCGGGTGCCGTACGTCGGGAGGAGGGCGACACGATGCTCGATGCCGAGGGCGCGCAGGCGCTCGACGAGCTCGCCCAACCCCCGCCCGGTGAACGCGAAGTGCTCGAGCCGGAGCTCGCCGCTCGGCCGGGGCAGGTCGGCGATCTCGACCAGGTGGAGCACGGGGCGGTCGCCGCAGTAAAGCCAGGCGCCGTTGAAGCTGAAGGCGGGCCGGGGTCCGGTCGTCATGCCCAGCACGTCGCAGTAAAAGCGGGTCGTCCGCTCGAGGTGCGGCGTGCGCAGGTTCACGTGATCCAGGCCCAGCAACATACGCAGGGGTCTCGCACGGCATTGCGCGGAGGTCCACGGCCGCTGGCGATGGCGCAAGATTGCCCAGCCGGCACGGCTTGAGCGGCTGAGCCAGGCTTGATAGCCAGAGCTCATGGCCACGAAGGCGGAACGATTCCGGGCGGAAGAGCAGCGTGCGAGGCAGAAGCCCAAGAAGAAGGTCGCGCCGGCGCGCAAGGCCGGCCCCACTCATCTCGGCAAGAAGGCGAGCGTCAAGCTCGAGACTTCGGCCACCGTGCCGTCACGCAAGAGCACGCGCAAGAGCGCCAATCGCTCGATGCCGTCGAGCAATCTCGAGCGGCGCGAAGCGCGCAAACGTCGTAGCCCCGAGCTCCGCGCCGAAGCCGCCGCCGCGCGCGCCACGAAGGTGCGCGGGCGTAAGAAGTCAGCGGCGAAGCTCCGCTAAGAAGAGCTCGCCGTAGCGCTCGAGCTTGACCTGACCCACGCCTGAGACGGACAGGAGCTCGCTGCGCGTGGTCGGCTTGCGGCGCACCATGTCGTGCAGGCTGGCGTCGCCGAACACGTGGTACGGCAAGATGCCGCGCTCGCGGGCGATCGACAGACGCAGCGCCTTGAGCCGCGAATAGAGATCCATGTCGCCGTCGCTCCACACCGTCATGTTCGCGGCGGGCGCCGGTGCCGCCGACTTCTTGCGCTCGGACTTGCGCGACGCCAGCGAGGCGGCGAAGCTCGTCCCACTGCAGCGATCACAGGCCGTGCCGCAAGCGTCCAAACGCTCGTCGAAGTGGCGCACCAGGTTCGAGTGACGGCAGCCGGTGGCCTCGGCGAAGTTGTACATGTCGCGCACCATGGTGCGCGCTCGCTCGGCCGCGAACTCGTCCTCGCTCTGATCGGCGAAGCGGTCGTAGGCCTTCACGTCGGCCCAGGAATAGAACAGGAGGCAATCGCTGGGATCGCCGTCGCGACCGGCGCGACCGATCTCCTGGTAGTAACCCTCGATCGAGCGCGGCATGTCGCGGTGGATGACGAAGCGCACGTCGGGTTTGTCGATGCCCATGCCGAACGCCACCGTGGCGACGACGACGTCGGTGCTGCCGTTCTTGAACGCGTCCTGCACCCGCGTGCGTTCCGCGGTCTCGAGGCCGGCGTGGTAGGCTTCGGCGTCGATGCCGTTCTCCCTGAGGTAGGCCGCCGTCTCTTCGGCGGACTTCCGCGATAGGCAGTAGACGATGCCGCTCTCGCCGCGGCGCTCGAGCACTGCCTCGAGGATGGCGCCCTTGGTGCCCGAGCGCGGCAGCTCGTCCTTGCGGCAGGCGATCAGTCGCAGGTTCTTGCGGAAGAACGAGCCCTTGAACAGCGCCGGCTTGGCCATCGACAGCTGCGAGATGATGTCCTTGGTGACCTCGGGCGTGGCGGTCGCGGTCAGCGCCAGGATGGGCACGCGCGGGAAGCGGCGCTTGAGACCGGCCAGATTGCGGTAGGCAGGCCGGAAATCGTGGCCCCACTGGCTGATGCAGTGCGCCTCGTCCACGGCAATGAGCCGCACGTCGAGATCGCCCAGGACGCGCCCGACCGAAGCCTCCAGGCCCTCGGGAGCGGCATAGATCAGCTCGTACTCACCGCGTGCCAGCGCCTGAACCCGCTCGCGCTTTTCGGCCAGGCTGAGCGTGGAGTTCAGGAAGGTGGCACGCAGCCCGGCCTCGTTCAGCGCGTCCACCTGATCCTTCATCAGCGCGATGAGCGGCGAGACCACCAGGGTCAAGCCACCCAGCAAGCGCGCGGGCAGCTGGTAGAGCAGCGACTTGCCGGCGCCCGTGGGCATGATGCCGATGCAGTCGCCGCCGCGCAGCACCGTCTGGATCACGGGTAGCTGCCCCGGACGAAAGTGTTCGTAGCCGAAGGTGCGCTTGAGCTCCGCCTCGAGCTCGGCCTCGGGCGGCGCCTGTGAGAGCCGTTCGGCAACGCCCTTGAGCTCGGCCACCAGGAACGGCGAGAACAGCTCGGGACTCTGCCGAAACAGGCCGCGCAGGCGCGCGAGCTCGTACTGGCACTCACGCCGTTCAGCCAGCGTCGCACCCTGGGACCGCTGGGACAGACGTTCGACGGAATCTTCGAGCGGATCTTCGTTCAACTCAGCCAGCCAGCGTACCGGTAGAATGGGTCCCTCCCCTTCTGCACGAAAAGTTTGCGTGCGTGAACTGCAGATCGGCCACCTCGCGCAGCAATTGCGTGAGAAGTGCGGCGCGCCCGCGATTTTTGCCGGCACGATCATTGCGAGGAGTTGCGGAGCCGTCATGCCGCGCACCCTTTTTGTCCTGGCTGGGCTGGCGCTGGCCGCCTGCAGCGCCCCGGTAGAAACACCGACCGTCGACGACCAGCCGCCCGACTTCGACTCGGAGCTCGCGCTGGTGGAAGCCGAGGATCTCAATCCGGATCCGGGCGTCGTCGAGGTCGCTCTCGAGGCCCGCGTCGCCACCCTGGAGGTGCTCCCAGGCACGACCACGGACGTCTGGACATACAACGGAGGTCTTCCCGGTCCGCTCATCCACGCCAAGGTCGGTGACACGCTCCAGGTGCACTTCCAGAACAGCCTGCCCGAGGAGACCACCATCCACTGGCACGGCATGAGAGTCCCGGTGGAGATGGACGGCGTGCCAGAGATCAGCCAGACGGTCGTCCCGCCCGGCGGCACGTTCGACTACTCCTTCACGGTGCCCGACGCGGGGCTCTACTGGTACCACCCGCACCATCACTCCGCGGCACAGGTGGGCTACGGACTCTACGGCGCCATCCTCGTGGACGAGCCCACCGAACCACCGCCCGGCGATCCGCTCGTGCTGGTGCTGAGCGACATGGGTGTCACCGAAGACGGCTCGCTCTCACCGACGACCGCAGGCGGAGAGGTCGGGACGCTCTTCGGGCGTGAAGGCGACGTGCTGCTCGTCAACGGCAAGCAACGTCCGACGCTGCACGCGCGCTCGGGCAAGCTGCAGCGCTGGCGCCTCGTGAACACTGCCAAGAGCCGTTACTTCCAGCTTGCGATGGAAGGTCACTCGTTCCGCCGCATCGGTACCGATGGTGGCCTCTCGGAGTACGGCGTCGATCTCGAACGCATCGTGCTCGCCCCCGCCGAGCGCCTCGACGTGCTGGTGGTGCCCACGGGAACGGCGGGAAAACCGCTCGATGTGCGCTGGGTTCCCTTCGATCGCGGCTACGGCAGCACGGAGTACCGCCCCGAAGAGACACTGTTCAGCATCGATTTCGCCGACGAGCCCGCTTCCGTGGTGGAGACGCCGCCACCGACGTCGAACACCGTACCGCCGCTCGATCTCACGGGCGCGACGCTGGTCGATCTCGAGCTCACGCAGGAGTTCGACGAGAATGGCAAGCTCATCCTCGGCATCAACGGACTTCCGACCGATCTGGCAGAGCCACTTCACGGCACGGTCGGCGAGACGCAGATCTGGACCGTCTCCACGCAGATGGAGTGGTCACACCCCTTTCACCTGCACGGCTTCTTCTTTCAGGTGCTGGGCGATGACGGCCTGCCGCAGCATCCCCTCGAGTGGAAAGACACGGTCGACGTGCCGTTCCACGGGCAGACGCGCCTCGCGGTAAAGTACGAGGGCCGCGCGGGAATGTGGATGTTTCACTGCCACATCCTCGACCACGCCGAAGCCGGGATGATGGGGCACCTGCATTTGATGGAGTAGCCCCCAAGCCCGAGTATCCCTGCCGTGTCATGATCGGGCGTGCCCGCCCTAACTCGCCGCGAACTTCTCCTCGCCGGCCTGCCCCTGCTCTGGGCCCCCAAAGCGCTCGCCGCAGCGCCGACCACTCTCGTCATCCAGCCGCTCGGCAACGCCAGCGCCCTCGTCGAGCCCGTCGCCAGCGCGCTCGCGACCTTCTACGACGTCTCCGTCACCATCGCGCCGGTAGTCGCCCTGCCCAAGCGCGCCTACTACCGCCCGCGCGGCCGCTACCGCGCCGAGATCCTGCTCGAAGTCCTGGCCGAGCTCGCACCAGCCGGCACCGAGCGCATCCTCGGGCTCACCACGGTCGACATCTCCACCAGCAAACCTCCTCACGAAGACTGGGGCATCCTCGGCCTGGCGAGCGTCGGAGGCCAAGCCTGCGTGCTCTCCTCGTTCCGCTGCCACCGGCGCTCCAAGAACCCCGCCCACGCCCGCACACGCCTGGCCAAGACCGCCGTGCACGAGCTCGGTCACACCTTCGGCCTCGAGCACTGCCCGAGCCGCGGCTGCCTGATGGAAGACGGCGGCGGCAGCGTGCTCACCACCGACCGCGAAAAAGATCTCTGCCCCAACTGCCGCTCCAAGCTCACCGCAAGCCGCAAGCTCAAAGAAGGCGCCATCTCGCCGTTTCTCTAGCAGCTGCCCACCCCGTCGTGCTCGGCTGCGGCCTGCACGCACCGACCCCTCCCCAATCGCGCGCCGAGCGCACTCAGGGAGGGGAGAGACGCGCGGTCCCCTTCCGCTCGGCAAAGAGTGAAAAGGCAAACCTTGTCCGTGGCGCCGTCACAGCTCCAGCAGGATTTCCAGTACGACGCAGACCACTGGCCATTTCTGGCGCTCATCACCCCGACAAGGAAAACCGATAGCCTGCTTCTTGGCCGCGGTAGTCGCCTCACCTCCTCCATCGCGCCGAATTTCTGACCTCGAACCCGACAAGGCGCGCCTTGGGTGTCTTCTCGCCAGAGCGAGGGGCCTGCGTGAAGCCGTGCCCTCAGCGTCGTGGAAGGCTGTGAATTTGAGGAGCCGGGAAGATCTAGTGCTGCTGAGCCACTAGCCTTGTTTGTAGAAGG
>DATLIL010000601.1:0-4658 GCA_035539475.1 Polyangiaceae bacterium | reverse complement strand
GGAGCTAGCGGAACAGGGGTGACGGCGGGAACCGGCGGCACGGAGACTGGCGGGACCTCCGCCGGAAATGGCGGTGCGCCGGGCGCGGGGAGCGGCGGGGTGGCGGGCAGCGAAGCCGGCGGTTCCGGCGGTTCGGGCGGTTCGATCGTGGAACCGCCGGCGAGCTCGTTCCTCTACGTGAGCGGCTACGCGCCGCCGATCACCACGTTCACGCTCGATCATGCGCTGGGCACGCTGACGGATGGACCGAACGTTTCGACGGGCGAGGCGGGCGAGCCCACCTTCATCGCGTTCTCGCCCGACATGAAGTTCGCCTACGCCATCGACGAGCAGCTCGATGGGCCGCTGGCGTGGGTCATCGCCTATTCGGTGGACCAGACCACGGGTGCGCTCACCGAGATCAACCGCGAGGACGTCGGCACGCCGGTCAACGCGCACGTGGGCGTGCACCAGAGTGGCAAGTGGGTGCTGTCTGCCAACTACGACGGCAACAGCGTGACGGTGTTCGCGGTGCGCGACGACGGCGGAATCGAGCCAGGCATGACGCCGGTGCCGGCCGGAACGCGCGCCCATCAGATCGTGTTCGATTCGACGGGCGAGCACCTGTTCGTGCCCTGCCTCGAGGGGCACGTCGCCGTCTACGACTTTGCGGACGGCGCGCTCACGCCGCGCGAGCCGCCGACCGTTCCGACCGACGGCGGGGCGCGGCACATGGCCTTCTCGCTCGACGAGAAGTACGCCTACGTGCTGACGCAGAACGAGAGCACGATCACGCAGTTCTCGTTCGATGCGGCGAGCGTCACGCTGACGCCGATCGAGACCATCCCCGCCGCTCCGGACGGCGGTGCCCTCAGCGCGCACATCGCCGTGCACAAGTCCGGCAAGTTCCTCTACGCCTCCAACCGCTCGGACGACAGCGTCGCCATGTTCAGCATCGATCAGGCGACGGGCAAGCTCACGAACATCGGCTACCAGCGCGAGATGCTCGCCTTCCCGCGTTTCTTCGCCATGGATCCGACGGGACAGTGGATGGTGATCGCCAGCCAGGACAGCGCCGAGATCTTGCTGCACAGCATCGATCAGGACACGGGCTTGCTCACGGTCGTGGGCTCGCCCATCGGCGTGGCGCCCGAGCCGACCTTTGTTGGCTTGTGGTCGTTCCCCTGATACATTGCCGGAAGCATGTGGTGTTTCAGGTGGCTTCTGGGTTCAGTGATTCTATCGTGTGTGGCCTGCGGCGAGTCCGACGACGCTGATCCACCTGCCGAGAAAGGCTCCATGGGGACGACGGGCGGGTTCGTCGGTGACGAGGACGGCCTCGGTGTGTACATCCCACCCGGAGCGCTGGCGGAGCCGACCGTCATCACGCTCTCGATTGCAGAGTCGGGCGAGTCCCCGGCGACGCCGGCGGGCGCGATCGGCTCGGTCTACAGCTTCGAGCCGCACGACCTGACCTTGGCGGTGCCCGTCACGCTGCATTTGCCGCTTCCCGACGGCGACGTCGCTGGCGCGTTTGGCGCAGCGCCGGGCGGCGACTGGGAGCTCTTGGAGACCGATGTCCAGCTCCACGGCTCGACGGCGAGCTTCGAGTCGGTCACCTTCGGCTACTTTGTGCTGTCGAACTAGCAGGCTACGGTCGAGCGCTCGCTCTCGCCGCGCAGTGCTGCGGCCGCGAGGATGCAGAGCACCGGGGTGATCACGAGGTGGTAGCGGTCCTCGCCGAAGAAGAGGACGTGTGTGACCGAGGTGACGAACAGCAGCGCGAGCAGGAAATACTCGGCGCGCGTGCGGCGCGGGGCGCCAGGCAGCGGCAGCACGGCCAGCAGCGGCAGCAGTGTGGGTAGTATGTAGAAGGGGTGCTCGCTGTTTGCCGCCGCGTAGGCGCCGAACAGCGCCAGCGCGAGCAGGATGACGAACTGGATCAGGCCGTTGTAAGGGGGCGGGCGCAGGTGGCCGATCAGGCTGACGGCGCAGAGCGCCGAGCCGAGCAGGAGCAGGCGGTGAAAGAGCGTGAGCAGCTCGCGGCCAGCGACGCGCCGATCCTCGGTCCAGGTGCGCGGGTCGGCCTCACGCAGGTACTCGATCGCGAACGACTCGTGGTTGTAGGTCTGCTCGAGCTTCTCCGGCGCCAGGCCAAGCCACCTGAGGGGCTGAGCGGTCATGCGCGCGAGGCCCACCTTGGCCCAGCAGCGATCTTGCTGCACCTGGCCGGTGACGTTGGCGCAGCCGTCGCTGCCCTTGAGCGTATGAAAGCGCCCGGTCTCGGTGATCGCGCCGATGGCCAGGTTCCAGCCGCCGTTCGTCGAGACCAGCGCGCAGCCGTCCATGCGCGCGCAGTTGCGCAGCGACCAGGGAGCGATCATGCAGAGCGCGACGCCGAGCGCGCCCAGCGTACGCTGCAACGCACGCGGCCAGGGCCCCTCGTACAGCAAAAATAGCAGGGGGACGGCCAGCAGCGAGACGGGGCGCACCAGCGCACCGAGTCCGAGCAGCGCGCCGGCGATGAGCGTGCCGCGCCAGCCGTGCTGAAAGCGGAGCGCGACGAGCAGCGCGCCCAGCAGCAGCGTGGCGGCCAGCACCTCGGTCATCACCAGCGCCGAGTAGGCGATCAGGCCCGGGTGCAGCGCGCACAGGCCAGCGGCGACGCGCGCGCGGTTCTCGGACACGACGTAGCGGGCGACGCGGTGCACGAGTCCGACCAGGACTGCACCGCAGATCGCGTTCAGGATCGGCGCGACCAGCAGGCTCGAGCCGAAGACGGTGTAGAAGAACGCGAGCAGCGCGCTGTAGCCGACGGGGTAGTGCGCCCACGGCTTCCAGACCGGGACGCCGCGTGCGAGCACGTCCTCGGAATAGCCCAGGCCCTGGGCGATACGCTCGGCGCCGAAGTGATAGTAGTGGCCGTCCCAGACGGGCTCCTTGGACCAGGCGATCGCCACGAACAGGCGCGCCAGGAGCGCCACCAGCACGACGGCCCAGGTGAAGGCGAGGTCGGAGCGGACCGACGTCCGCGCGTCGAGCTGCGTCTCGGAGTCACGACCCATCAGGGATTCGTGTCTCCCTCGGACGAGCGCGCGGTCTTGAAGCGCCTGAGGTACGTGCGCGTCACCTGCGCCACGTCGAGCTTGAGGAACTTGGCGACCTCCTGCACGAAACCGCGGGTGTAGACCAGCGCCGGCAGCTCGCCGAAGGCCTCGACCTCGATCGCCTTCAGGTGCGCCAGCGAGATCTTGGTGTGCTTGGCGATGTCCTCGATGTCGATGCCCTGCGACTCTCGCACCTTGCGCAGGAGCGCGCCGGTAAACTCGGTTTCGGCATTGATCTCACGGCTGAGCTCCTGGCGCAGGAGCTCGCGCTCGGCCTCGAGCGCCGTGTCCGGGATCGACGGCCGCATCGGGCGTGCCTCGGCCTCGTCGGGGAAGGTGGAGGCGTCGTAGGCCTTGCGCCGGATCGGATCGAGCAGCGTGTCGTGGGCCTCCTCGATGCGGGCCTGCTCGCTGCGCAGCTGGTCTTCGTCGAGCAGGGAGGTCAACGGCAGGCTGCCGGAGAGGTAGATCTCGCGCTGGCGCTTGTAGGCGCGACGCACGTCCTCGTCGGTCGCGCCGCGGTGCGTGAGCAGGAGATCGTAGAGGCTGGGCTCGTGCGGAATGAGCGGGATCGGAGCTTCGGCCTGCTTGCTGGGCTTGGCCGCGAACAGGGCCAGAACGCGGCGCGCGATGCGCTCGAGGTTGCGCGCGCTCTTGCTGGTCGGGCTGTCGATCAACAGCGGTCGCCGGCGCACGACCGAGAGCCAGACGGAGTCGTCCTGCTCGATGTGACCGACGTAGTCGAAGGTGACGCCGAGGTAGCGCGTGGACATGTCGCACATGGCGGGTCCGAGATCGACGTCGGTGCGCAGGCGCGCGCCGTTGACCACCAGGCGCGCCTGCATCTGCGCGAGCTCCACGGCGCCCTGGTTGGCCAGGCTCGTGTCGTAGCGGGCCAGGGCGCGGACCAGGTCCTGCGGCGAGGGCAGCGGCCCGAGGTCGGCCTGCGCGCGCTCGAACAGTCTCATCTTGAAGCGGTCGGTGACGAACAGGCGCCGCATGACGCGCAGGAACAGCGCGCGCATGAAGCGGTACGTTGCCTCGATGCTGGGCGGCTCCGGCGCGGTCACGCACAGGCCGAGGTCGGCCATCAAGAAGAGGTCCAGCGTCGAGGGCAGAGTGCCCGATCCCAGATCGAGCAGCACGTAGTCGGCGTCGAGCTGTCGCAGATGGCGCGCCCAGCGCGGCTTGCTGCCGGGGCGTACGGGCACGGTCGAGCCCACCCGGTAGAGTTGTGGAAGGAGCTTGAGGCCCGGGACCTGAGTGGGCACCGGGTCGAGCTCTCGTTCGTCGCCCTCGTCGCTGCCGTCGTCGGCCTTCGCCGAAGGCGAGCGGTCGCCAGCACGGCCGGGGTCCCCGGCGGGCGGCAGGCCGAGCATGGTGTGGAGCTCCGCACCGGCGGGATCCGCGTCCACCAGAACGACCGAGCGGCCGAGCTGGGCCAGATAAACCGCCATGTTTACAGCGAGAACGCTCTTCCCGACGCCGCCACGGCCCCCGCCGACCGCGATCATGTGGCGAACCCCGGGCGGGGGCCGTGGCGGCGTCGGGAAGAGCGTTCTCGCTGTAAAC
>DATLIL010000600.1:0-3752 GCA_035539475.1 Polyangiaceae bacterium | reverse complement strand
GAATTCCGCGGGGCCCCTCCCGACCCCCTGACGCGCCTCGCTGCGCTCGGACGCGGGCTCGCTTCGCTCGCAAACTAGCCATGAATTCAGGATCACGTATCCCCGGATTCTACAAACTGTCGATCGCCGAGCGGCGGGAGATCGTGGCGGACCGCACGGCCGTGGAGCTCGATGCGCTGATCGAGGCTGCCGAGAGCGGCGGGCTCGACCCGGAGATGGCCGACAAGGTGGTCGAGAACGTGCTCGGCATCTACGGTCTGCCGTTCGGGATCGCGCTCAACGTGCGCGTGAACGGCAAGGATCACCTCGTGCCGATGGTCGTGGAGGAGCCCAGCGTGATCGCCGCTGCCTCCAACGCTGCGCGCATGGTGCGCGCCAGCGGCGGCTTTCACGCCGAGATGCTGGACTCGCTGATGACCGCGCAGGTCGAGCTGCGCGACGTGCCCAAGCCCGCCCTGGCCATCGAGCGTCTGCAGGCGGAGGCGCCGCGCCTGCTCGAGCTCGGACGAGCCGCCGTGCCAAACTTGATGAGCCGCGGCGGCGGTCCGCGCGAGATCGAGGTCCGCGATCTCGGCCGGGGCTGCCTCGTGCTCCACGTCTATGTCGACTGCCGCGACGCCATGGGCGCGAACCTGGCCAACACCATCGCCGAGGCCGTGGGCCCGGTGGCGGCGTCCCTCAGCGGCGGCACTCTCGGCCTGCGCATCCTCTCCAACCTCTGCGACCACCGGCGCGTGCATGCGACCTGTCGCGTCCACGCCGACGAGCTCGTGTTCGGTCAGCCGCAGAGCGGCAAGAGCGAGCCGCCGGGCGTCAAACACGTGGTCAGAGACGCAGAGCCGCTCAGCGGCGTCGAGATCGCCCGGGCCATCGCGCAGGCCTCGCGCTTCGCCGAGCTCGATCCGTATCGGGCCGTCACGCATAACAAGGGCGTGATGAACGGCATCGACGCCGTGGTGCTCGCCACCGGCAATGATTTCCGCGCCGTGGAAGCCGGCGCGCACGCCTACGCCGCTCGCAGCGGCCGCTACGCTCCGCTCTCCACCTGGCGCATGGACGGCGAAGATCTCGTCGGCGAGCTCGAGCTGCCGCTGGCGCTCGGCATCGTGGGCGGCATCATCCGTGTGCATCCGAGCACGCAGCTCGCCCTGCGCATCGCCTCGGTCCAGAGCGCCAACGAGCTTGCCATGGTCTCCGCCAGCGTCGGTCTGGCCTCGAACCTCGCCGCGCTGCGCGCGCTCGCCACCGAGGGCATCCAGCGCGGCCACATGTCGCTCCACGCGCGCTCCGTCGCCGTCGCAGCCGGCGCCAAGGGCGACGAAGTCGAGCGCGTCTCCGCGGTGATCGTCGCAGAAAACATGATCACGCTCGAGGCCGCTCAAGCAGCTTTGCTCAAGCTCCGGCTCGCCGAGCTCTGACTCGGGTTGGTGGCCGTCCGCGAACCCTTCACCCCCGGGGGGACGGGGTCTCACATCGCAAGAGACATACAAGGCAACACCTGTCGGGCAGCGCCTCTTCGAAGAGGCGTGATTGATGCCCCGGCCAGAAAACCTCAGCGTTCTCCCTCTGGCAATCAAGGGGACAGGCACAACCGATATCGCCTTTTCGCGATGGAAATGGGGGCTGTGCCGCTAATTCTCTTGGCTTTCGCAGGCCTTCGGCAGAAGCGTTCCCGACAAGGTTTGCCCTGTATGTGATCTCGGGAGCGGAAGGGGTCTGCCTGGCGCGAGAGGGCGGGAGTGCGATGACAAGACCCGAAACCTGGCGGGCAAGCACTTGCGCGGGGGATGGACGTCACGGCGCGCCGCGTGCGCGGCCGCGAGGCGGCCCCCACCAGGCTTCAATTGCCCAGCCAGACCTGGCCGGGCTCGACCACGCCGGGCCAGCCGTCCACGTAAACCGACGGCTCGCCGGGACGCGAGACGTCGACCCAGAGCACGTGACCGGTGGCGTAGGGGCGTACGTCGACGTGGACGAAGGTGTTCTCGGGGTAGTAGCCGCAGCCGACGTCGCGCAGCTCCTTGCAGACGGCGAAGAGCTCGCTGTTGGGAACGCCGCGGACGTAGAGGTCGAGCGCGCGGCCCTGCTGGTGCAGCCCGCTGTGACCGTCGCGGTAGCCGCTCACCAGCACCAGGGCATGGCCGGGGAAGGCCTGGGCGATCTGTTGCACCACCCAGACGAGGCGCGGATCGATGGGGAGCTCTTCTGGCAGACCCGCGAGCAGGCCGAGGCCGTCGATGGCTTCGGAGGCGACGCCGCCCTCGCAATCGAGCAGCGGGAAGCGCTCGCTCGCGCCCGTGAAGTGCATGACGGTGACCGGTTTGGGCGCCTGCCAGCGCGGGCACGGACGGCTCGGCACGATCGAGAGCGTCTCGGGCTCGGGTACATCCGCAGCGGACCAGCTCAGCGTGGGGGCGAAGCTCCAGGCGCTCGCGCCGTAGCGTCCGCGCCAGAATCGCTTCCAGTCGGGCACGTAGTTCTGCGACGGCCGCAGGTAACGCTCGAGCCAGGGCAGGGCGAGCTCGCTCGAGAGCTCGAAGCGCCGGCTGCGGCTGAGGCCGGCCGTGACCCACGTGGTCTCGCTCGGACGAGGCGCCGGGACGAGCGCGCTGAAGTCGAGACGCTGTGGCTTCTTGAGGATCGCGGAACCGGCAGGAGCTGTCTGCAGCAGTGCTGCCAGGCAGAGGCCAAGGAACCGCGCGCGCATGCTCAACGCGCCAACACTAGCAAAACACCGCTGACGCGCGCAAACGATGACGCTTGCGCGCGTACAGCGGAGGACCGAGCTCTCAGCTCGCGGCGCTGTTGGTGGCGCCGGCGCGGAGCAGCTCCAAGAACGCGTCGTAGGCGTCCTTGACCTTGGCTTCCTCGCCTTCGAGGTACTCGGTGACGCTCAAGCCGTTGAGCACCGCGAGGACCAGCGTGGCCAGCGACTCGGCGCGGGCCGGGTCCTTGCTTGCCACCGCACCCAGCGCGTCACGGACGACCTGCCGCGCATCGCGGTGCAGGCCGGCAGCTCGGCGCTTGAGCTCGGTGTCACGGCGCGCCGCGCTCCAGACCTCGATGTTGAGGCCGGTGCCGGTCTTGTTGCTCTGGATGGCGTCCCAGAGCGCGCGCAACGCGTCCGTCATTTGTTGGGGCGAGCCATCACCGTTCCGGATCGCCTCTTTGAGACGGTCGAGATAGCGGTGATAGGTAAAGCTCTGCACCTCGTGAATCAGTGCGGCTTTGCTCGCGAAGTAATAGTGGACGATGCTCTTACGCAAGCCGAGCTCTTTGCCGATCTCAGCGAGCGTGGTCGCGGTGAATCCCTTGCGTGCGAAGCACTTCGCCGCAGCCGATAGAATCGATGCGACGCGGGGATTCTCCCAATCGGCACTGCGCGAAGCGGCGCCGTTTTCCTCAGTGGGTTTGCGAGCCGTTACAAGAGTTTCCGTGTTCATCATGGTTCGTTCACGTCCGGCCAGCCGGTGTCGTTGTGAGTGACCGCGACATCAGCAAGCCGCCGCCCTCTCCCAGACGGCGCCGTTCTTCGCCCACATAGCCCGTCGAGTCAAGCCTAGTTCGGCCGAGCTCACACTTTACCCTTCTTTTTTCGCGAAGTTGCCGCCTGGTCGGGCGGCTCTTCTGGGGGGCCGGCCTTGGTTTTCCACAGGGGCATTCCGGCCCCTTCCGTCCAGCCGGGCACTCCGAAGCGACCCGGTTCCCGGTTCTCGTAGGTGGCGCTGGAGTCCTTGGAGCTCCCGCCGGCG
>DATLIL010000599.1:0-4422 GCA_035539475.1 Polyangiaceae bacterium | reverse complement strand
CCCGCCCCCGTGGGCGCGCCGTCCGTTCGGCTCGAGGATCGCTACCTGCGTTTCTGCTCCCTCCTGCTCTGAGCCGCGCGCGGCGTTCGCCGCTCCACCGCGCACCCCCAGCAAGAAGGAGTCAGAGTGTTCGCACTTTGTTGGCGCATTCTGCGCACCATCCTCGTGGCCTGTGCTGCAGCGCTAGGTCCGGGCATTCCTCCGCCTCCACCACCGGCACCGCCGCCGATCGAGCTCAGGGAGGCGAGGGCACAGACGCTCAAGAAGCGCTGAGGCGTTGTAACCACTGCTCCAGCGAGTCAGCGAGCACCGTGAATCGGTGCTGGACGTTGCGTGGGACGGACGGCTCCGAGTAAGCGAGTCGACGCTCTCCGGCTGCGACCTCGGGATCATCGACTGGATCTAGGTATTCGTACTCGACGATCCGAAGGTGCTCGTCATCGAGATCGACGGCGCGGTAGATGGCACAGCCGTAGTCTTCGACCACCAACAAACTCGGAGGCCATACGTGCCCGTCCATGCCAACCGACGTGGCGGAGGCGTTGCCCATCGCGTGCCCCAGGACCGAGTCCAGCTTGGCCTGTGTCTCATTGAATTGCTCGGCGGTGGAGCCGCCGCTCGAAGGTTCATCCTCGCGGCCCGTCGCCAGGGGAAGGAGTTTAAGCGTCTTGGCCAAGCCGCTGACGTAGGCGTTGCGGAGTTGTTCGGGCAGGGGACGGCCGAGGAATCGTTCCACGGCGTCGAGTTGCGCGGAAATCGGCGGGAACGGCGTCGTCAGCTTGTCGCTGAAGGAAAGAGGAGGAAGGCCGAGCACGACCAAGACGCCCATCGGACCGAGCAGCAGCGAAAAGCCGGCGAACCACGTCGGATAGCCTCGCTCTTCCAGTATCTCGCGGCAGAAGAAGACCTGAAGCGGCATCAGGGCGAAGATCGTGAAGCCCAGGATCCAGATCTCCCTGGCGCCGAACCACACGCCGGCGAAGGCGGCCGCTATCAGCAGCCAACCCTTCACTCGGGCACGGGTCATCTGCGTCATCGCTCGCGAAAATCCTCGGCGGAGAGGACATCCGTGCCGTTGTCGACTTGCTCGATCTCGAATCCAAAGCTTTCGACCAGGCGGACGAGCGACGTGACTCCGCCATAGGGCCATGCCTGCGCGTCGTAGCGAACTTCGGCGAGATCGCTCCCGAGCCGAACCAGATCGCCGATGAAGTACTCGCAAGCAAGGATCAACGAGAGGTCCGTTTCGAGATCGGCGATGGCTGCAGGCGAGTGAACCAGGCGAACCATTTCGCGCGCCTCCGTATTGGCGGAGTCTTCGTCGAGCTGACCGGATGCCTCACGTGCTTTCCGCTCGCGCAGGGCGCCCAGCACCTTTCCGAGCGCGGCAAAACGCTCCTCGCGGGTATCCTTTCGACCCAACCTGAACCGGACATACTCGAATTCGGACGCCAAGACGCCAACCGACTTTGTCGAGAACCCGCGATGGAATCAAGTCCTCGGCGGTGTCGTCAGACTGCCCAGCGCTGCTCGCACGAGGACTGCGGGGTCGCTTTCTCCGGGTAACGATGCATTGAGATCGTCGAGCGTCCGGCGAACATCACGCTCACCGAAACCCATTCCGCGTAGCGCTCCGAACAGCTTGGTCTGCAAGTCTTGGCGCTCGGGAGAAGCAAGCTCGCCATAGCCCGAGCCATCGGCATGCCGAAAGGTCAGCCCCGTAGATGGTTTACCTTCGACGATCAGCCGACCCTGGTGAACCGCTCGATGGTGGGCGCAACAAAACACAGCGAGCCCGTCCTCGTCGTGATCGCCGCCGTCGGCGCGTGCGCGCAGGTGGTGCACGTCAACGAAGTGCGTATGTTTGCAGCCAGGCACGACACAGCGCCCACGGTCGCGTCGCATCACCTTGCGGCGTGTCGCCGGTGGGATGGTCTGAGTCGCTCGCCGCGTCACGCCCCCGTGGGCGTCCTTCTCGACGGGGCCGATGTGCTGCGCATCGCACTGGATCATTTCGACCACCTCCGGTTCGAGCTCGATCAGCTCGCCACACGACTGCTGTGCGCCCTTGCCGCAATGTAGGCACGCGTTGATCGCTACCTGGTACGGCGCGCGCCCCTCGTCCGTGGGCCCGCCGAGCAGGTGGCGGGCCATCAGCAGCAACGCGGAATCATCGTCGAGCTTGAAGTCACACCCCCGGCGCAGCTTGGCGACCGCGTCGCGAAAGGTTGCAAGCGTTTCGGCGGAGACCTCGAAGCGCAGCACGTGCCGTCGTTTCTGCGGGTCGCTTGGCGAATTCGGCGTGTCTCCCGGACTCCGGCCGTTCACGAGCGCCTCGACCTGCCGCACCGTCTTGCTCTTGGCGGCTTCGAGCCATTTTTCTTCAGTTTCCGCGATGGCCACGCGCGTGAGCTCGCGCACGGTCGACCAGTTCACGTTGCCCGCAGCGAGCTCTGCGGCCGTTTTCGGCAGCTCCTCGAGGGCCTCGGCCACCCGGAGCTTTTCCTGTGTCGTACGCGGCGAGTAGCCGAACAACCTTTCGATGTACTCCGCGAAGCTGCCGAAGCCAAGCCGCACATGTGTTGCCGCATGCAAGGCGCAGAGTAGCCAGCTTCCTTCTTCGAACTCGGCCTGGGCGCGCGCCTTGGCCAAACGTGACAGTGCCTCGTGCGCGAGCATCCACTCCGCGCATTCCCCGTTCTCGATTCGCACCACCATAATGCCCTTTCATAGCACGCTGAGTTTTGTGCCACGGAGTCGGCTCATGGTGACCGATCGAGCGCCAGATCGAGTCTCGAAGTGTCGGAAGACACGAAACGCGCTCACGCAGGCGCTCGCCGCGAGCGTGAGCCTTTTCGGGACGCAATGGGCGGAGACACGTGAGCTGGTCTCGAAATCGGTCAAGGGAAATACGTTCGAACAAGCGAAAAAGTCGGATTGGTTTGTGAACACGTCGTCCAACTCGCTGCCTGCCGCACTCCACGTGGAGCGTTCAGCGCGGCGAGCGCACGGGGTTTTGGTGAACACGCCGGAACGGCGCCGCCTGTCGTGTCTTACGTCTGCGATATCGTTGCATACGCGGCGAGCAAGTGGGCGAGGCTTTCGCGAGCGTGCGATCCGAGTTCGAAACGAGAACGGCATGCGCTCCGCGGTGCCGCCCACGCGAGCAAGCGCTGCGAGCGTGAGCTTTCGTGGTGTGAACAGCGCTGGTGCGACGAGGTGGTTCGAAAATCCGCCCCACTGGCAGCGATGGCGTCGAGCCCACGTGGGCGGCCGGGTTTGGTGAACACGTCGGGAACGGCGCGCTTGCCGCCTCACGGCTCCGACGTCGGTGCACGGCCCACCTCGCCGCAAACCGTAAAACGCGACAGGCATCGTCGTTACGGCGTGTTCCCCCAACCAACCCGGGCTCTCAGTCCAGGGCCGTCACGGTGGTCGCCGATTTCAGGAGCTCGTGATCGTCGAGCTTCCAGACGACCTCCTTTTCCCGCGTGACTTCGAAGGCGTGCACGCCGACGCCACCTTCCGCACCCAGCCAGTTGCAGACCAGCAGGTTGCCGCTCGCGAGCACCTGCACACTCGTGATGAAGCTGAGGCCGAGCTCGGGGCCGTCTTCGGCGTTGAATTCCCAGGCGACTTCGCCGGCGCTCGTCACCTCGACGACGCGCTTGGATTCGCCGCCGCCGATCAGCGTGTTGCCGTTTGGGAGACGCCGAGCTTCGTGGATCTTGGCGATGCCGCCGTATTCCCAGACGGTGTTGCCGCTCGGATCGAGCTCACGCGCCACGCCCTCTCCTTCGAGAGCGAGGAGCACGTTGCCGCTCGGCAGCCGGTGCACGTGGCGGATCTGGCCGTGGGCCTGGGTCTCGCTCGTGGCGACCGGAATCGAGCGCACCACCTGCTTGTCCGGGTCGAGCTCCAGCGCGAGCGCCGGCCCGCCTTCGCCGAGCAGCGTGTTGCCGCTCGGCAGTCGCTCGCCGCCCAGGAGCTCGCCGGCCGCGCTGTCGTAGCTCCACACCACGTTGTGATCGCGGTCGATCTCTTCCGCGCCGCGCTGCGCACCGCCGTGGGGATAGAAGACGTGGCCGTTCTCCAGCACGTCGAACATGACGGTCAGGCTCGGTGTCTGATGCTCCCAGAGCACCTGTCCGTCCGCCGAGATCTCGACGAGTCGTCCCGGATACTCGATGGCCATCACGTGGTGCTTGATCGGCTGCGGCTCCGGCACGCCGCCCGTGCCCGCGCTCGCTCCGCCGCCGCCAGTCGAGCCGGCAGTCCCGCCTCCGCCTCCGACGGTCCCGCCCGCTTGACCGCCGCCACCCGTTCCGCCCGGGGACGTCGGTGTGCCGGCGCTGCCGCCACTCGAAGGGGCCCCACCTGTCGTGACAGGTGCCCCGCCGCTGCCCCCGGCCGCCGGCGAGC
>DATLIL010000598.1:0-5607 GCA_035539475.1 Polyangiaceae bacterium | reverse complement strand
TGCGCGGCGGGTTGAGCTGCGGACCGGGGGCGGCAGGAGCCGGGGGCGGGGGCGCAGGCGCAGGCGGTGCAGGCGGCGGTGGGCGCTTGACCGGCGGCGTGGGCGGCGGCGGTGCGCCACCGGAGCGCGCCGGCGGCGGTGGCGTGGGGGGCGGCGGCGCCGACTTCTCGAGCATGGGCGGCGGCAGCGCGAGCTGCTTCTCGCCAGGAGGTGGCGGCGGTGGAGGTACGGCGCCCGCCATCGGCGGCGGGATCGACGGACTCACGGTCGTGGTTTGCCCCGTGTAGCCGCGCTGGCGCGCGTACTGCTTCATGGCGTCGTTGATCAGATAGTCGACGGAGCACTCGAGCTCGCGCGCCATCTGCTCGAACTTCTGCCAGAGCGCCTCCCGGCATTGGAAGTTGCGCGGGACTTTCTTGTTGGCATCCGTCATTGCTAAATCCGTTTCGGCTCTCACGCACAAACCCCTGGGGTGAGTATCGTCAATTGGGGGCGGGTTTGCTGGGCGACTGCGGCTGCCGCTTCTCGAGCGCCGGCTTCACGCAGTATTCGTAGAAGTCGCCCACGGTCTTGATGTCCTTCGTCTCTCGCGCACCGTTGGTCGTGACGTCGCACTTCCATTCGCAGTCCTTTGCGTCTTCGCGACACTCGGGCACCTTGGTCTTGTCGCTCTTCACCGCTTCCAGCCGCGTCAGGTCGGCTGGCGTACCTGCATGATAGTAATATCCCAGCGCAGTCAAACGAGCGCCGGCGGGTCCACTGTCCAGCCGTGACTGTACGATCTCGACCGCCGGTTGGGGACCCTTCATCGAGGCGATGGTCAGGCCATAGCCCAGGGGCTCGGCCATCGACATCCCGTCAGAGCTACTTCCGATGCGGTCGAAAAACTCCGCTAGCTGGCCGCTGTCGCTCATCTTGAGGACCAGCTCACCCGCCACCCAGCGCACCTTCCAGTTGGGGTCTTTGAAAAGAGCATAGAGGCGGTCGACCACCATCGCCCGCGGGAACTCCCCGACGCGCTGCAAGGCCACGTCGCGTACCTGATCGGGCGTATCCGCGGCGCTGGCGATGGTCAAAACGCCGTCCGCGTGGCTCGCGGCGTTGCGGTCCAGATTGCCCTGCAGCGCTGCCAGCGCGGCCGCACGCCGCTTGTCCGAGTGGCCCTTGTCCTGCGCAAAGCGCAGCAGAAAATCGACGGCCGGTGGGCCGCCCACCCGCTTCATCGAGCTGAAAATGCGGATCAGCTCCTCTTCCTGGTACTGCTTGAGCTGCTCGCGGAACTTCTCGGGAGTGGGCTTGAGCTTCGACTCCGTGTTCAGGCGCTGGAGCAACGGGGTCTTCTGCTGCAGCCACTCTTCGGAGGCCGTGTTCTGAGCCACGGCGACGAGTTTCTGGCTCGCGCGAGCCCGGGTCGAAGGGTCGCCCAGGTCGGCGATCAGATCCGACATGCGATCGATCTTGGCCGCATTGGGCTGAATCAGGTCGGGGAGCTTGCGCACGCCGTCTGCCTTGAGCTCCCTCAGGACCTGCTCGAGGCCGAACGTCTGCGACGAGTCGTCCATGCGCTGTGCGAAATTCGTGCTGGACCAGTTGGCCAGAGCCTGGCGCAGGCGCTGCTTGAGCTTGTCCTCGGCGATCAGCGCGCCATTTTCGTGGACCAGGAGCGCGAAGGCCGCGTCCTTGTACGGGATCGTGGTGTCGGCTGGAGCTGGCTGCCCCGGCTTGGTCGGCGCCGCAGGTCGCGCGATTTCTGCCTCGAGTGCCGGGACGAGTCGGGTCACGATCGCGGCGCGTCGGGTGGGAGGCAGCTGACTCAGTGCGGTGACCAGCCCCGGTTGCTCATCGGTACCCTGGATGCCTACGCGACGTCCGCCACGCGGTTTCATGCGCACCAGGGTCAGGGCGGCTTCAACGCGCAAATCGATCGGGTACTTGTCGTGCGTCAGCACCGCGACGAGCTTTTTGGGGCCTTGGACGGTATTCGACCAGCGCGCGACGTCGTCCCGGTCGGTTCGGCAGCCTCCCAGGCCCAGGGCGATCACCATGACGAGCGAGCTGACCGCGGCGAGGCGCCGCCGCGAGCTCCTGTCGTTGGTCTTTTGCCCCGTCATGTCGCTTACTTCGCCCTCATTTTCTGGACGCGCCATAGTACAGGCCCACTGCGCGACGACTCAAGCTCGCGGACTTCGTGCAAGGGAACTTGCCCTGGCGAGGTAAGGTAATGTAGGTGTGGGTATACAAATGGGCGTAAAGCTGTTTGCGCCGCGAGCCGCCACTGCCTCCTCGGCCCCGGTCGAGGCGGCAGGATCCGGGCGGGCTTCCCAGACTCGGCCGTTTGGCCGATACGGCGAGGCTGCGGCGCTTCTTTTGTTCACGAGCTCCGCGTTTCTCCTGCTGGCGCTGCTCAGCGCGCGCGTCGATCCGAACGATCCGACGGTCGGCGAGCGCAACTGGGTTGGCCCCGTGGGAGCTGCGTTCGCGGGCTTCCTGGTGCAGGGCTTTGGTCTCGTGGCCTGGCTCGCCCCGCTCGAGCTGGCCTTGATCGGGGCACCGCTCTTTCGCGGCAGGGCGCAACCGAACCTCGGGTTGCGCGTCGCCGGCGACCTGCTCGTCGCCGTCGTGCTCGCGGCCTTGCTCCAGGTCGCCGCGCCGAGCGCGCTCGTGTTCGGACAGGCGCCGGTGGGCGGCAACGTCGGCCTGCTCTTCGGCGAGCTGATGCGCGAGTTCTTTTCGACCGCCGGCTCCTTCCTGATCGGGCCCACCGTCGTCGGTCTGATCCTGATCGGCCGCAGCTCCTTCTCCTTCATCGAGCTCTGCCAGCGTTCCGTCGACCTCTCGCTGCGCTTCTGCGCTCGCGTCTCGGCTGCTTTCCGCAAGTTGTTCTCGGCCTGGGTCGAGGCCCGCAAGCTCAGGCGTGCCGAGATCGAGCTCAGCAAGGCCCAGAGCCTGCCGCGTATCGAGACGCACGACAGCGACGCTGCCATCTTGATGCACCTCGAAGACGACGAGAGCGACTGGATCCCGGTCGAACAGACCGGCGCGCCGCCGCTCGCCATCTCGCAGGCGCTGAAGAACGCCCGGCACGCGGACTTCTCCATCCTGCTCGAGAGCAACGATCCGCTGGCGAAGCCGACCAGCGTCGTCACGCCACCGCCGCCAGCGGCAGCGAAGGAAGAAGAGGCCGTCGAGGAAGAGCCCGCTTCCAAGAAGCGCACGCGCCGCCGTCGCGCCGCCGCTGAAGAAGCCAAGCCGGAGCCCGTCGTCGAAGAGCCCCCCGCGGAGGAAGAGGCCGAGGAAGAAGCCGAAGAAGAAGCCGAAGAAGAAGAAGAAGCCGTGGAAGAGGCGCTCGCGGACGACGACGGTCCCCCGTCCGAGCCGCGCATCGTCGACACGCAGCAGGAGCTCAAGGTCGAGCGGCCCCGCCGGATCGTGCACAAGGAGAAGGCGGGCAGCTTCCAGCTGCCTTCCCCGGAGCTGTTCGACCTGCAGGGCGAGGTGGTGGTCGAGATCGACCGCGACAAGATCCTCGAGCACGCAACGCGTCTCGAAAAGACGCTGCTCGACTACGGCGTGGTCGGTAAGGTCGAGGAGATCCATCCGGGCCCGACCGTGACTACCTACGAGGTCGCCTGCAACGCGGGCACCAAGGTCAGCAAGGTGGCGAGCCTGGCCGACGATCTCGCGCTCGGGCTGTCGCGCAAGGTGCGCATCATCGCGCCCATCCCGGGCAAGAGCCGGATCGGCTTCGAGCTACCGAACGACGAGCGTGTACCCGTCAACCTGCGAGAGCTCATCGAGGACCAGCGCTTCGACAAGCTCAGCGAGCGGGCGCCGCTGCCCGTCGTGCTCGGGCGCGACATCGTCGGCGCGCCCTTCTACGCAGATCTGGCCTCGATGCCGCACGTGATCGTGGCTGGCGCCACCGGCGCCGGCAAGAGCGTGGGCCTCAACGTCATGCTCTCCAGCCTGCTCTTCAAGCGCACGCCCGAAGAGCTGCGCATGCTGATGATCGACCCCAAGGTCGTAGAGCTCGCGCCGTTCGACGGCATCCCGCACATGCTGTTGCCCGTCGTCACCGACATGAAGCAGGCAGCGACGGCGCTGCGCTGGGCGGTGGACGAGATGGAGCGCCGCTACCAGCTCTTCGCCAACGCCGGCACCAAGAACATCACGACCTACAACGCATGGGTGAAGCGCGTGCACGACGGCGAGGCGCCGGCGCCCAAGGCCGAAGAGGTCGAGGCGCTGACGGCCGACGGTGCGCTGGTGACGGTTCCGGCGGCCAAGTCGGGGACCGACGGCGTCGCGCTGCCGGGCAAGCTCGCCTACATCGTGATCGTCGTGGACGAGTTCGCCGACCTCATGATGCAGCAGGGCAAGGAGGTCGAGGCTTCGGTGGCGCGCCTGGCGCAGAAGGCGCGCGCCGCGGGCATGCACGTCGTGCTGGCGACCCAGCGGCCGAGCGTCGACGTGATCACCGGCATGATCAAGGCGAATTTCCCCACCCGCATCGGCTTCCGCGTGGCGCAGAAGGTCGACAGTCGAACCATCCTCGACGAGCAGGGAGCCGAGCTCTTGCTCGGACGCGGCGACATGCTGGTCAAGCTCAACGGCTCGAACGACACCCGCCGCGTGCAGTGTCCCTTCGTGAGCGAGGAGGAGGTGGACCGCCTCACGAGCTACCTCCGCACTCAGGGTACGCCCGAGTACCACGACGCGATCCTGACGGCGACTGACGAAGAGGCGGACGCCGGCGGGGAGGAAGAGCCGGCCGACGCCCGCTTCGACGAGGCGGTGCTGATCGTGCGCGAGACGCAGCGTTGCTCGACCTCCTGGCTGCAGCGAAAGATGACCATCGGTTACAACCGCGCCGCGAAGATCGTGGAGATGATGGAAAAGCGGGGCATGGTCGGCCCCCCGAACGGCGCGCGGGAGCGCGAAGTGCTCCTCTTCCCGGGGTAGGGCTGCCGGGGCTTCCGGCCCGCCCCCTCCCCCCTCCGGGAATCTATGGTAGGGAGATCGTTGGGTATGAACGCGCCTGCACCAGCGCCCGAATTCCCTCCGGCGCTCGCTGAAGACCACGACGACGTAGCCTGGGCCCTACAGACGGGCGGCGTGCAGTGGAATCGCGGCGGCTACGAGGACGCTCTCGTCTGGCTCAGGCGCGCGGTCGACGCTGCGCTGCAGAACGGCGCGTACGACCGTGCCTCCGAGTTGACGCGCGTCACCGACATGCTCGAGGACTTCGTGGACGACCGCCCGCCGCAGCGCGGCGAGGAGGCGCCCCCGACCGACATCTCGGGCGGCAGCGACATCGACGACCTGATCGAGGGGCGCATGTCGCTGCCCGAGGTCGAGATCGGCTCGTTCGAATACGCCACGCAGAGCCTGGTCGACGCCGCCGAGCTGATGGGAGCCGACGGACCCACCGAGACCGACGTTCGCCTGCCGGACGCGGTCGACGAGGTCGAGGTCGACGCGGAATTGCCGCCCGAGTCGCTCGCCGCCGAGTCGCTCGATGCCGAAGAGATCGAGGTCCTCGACGACGAGGAGATCGAGGAGCTGCCCGAGGAGCGCCCGGCGCCCAAGGCCGCGGCTCCGCTGGCT
>DATLIL010000597.1:0-17661 GCA_035539475.1 Polyangiaceae bacterium | reverse complement strand
ACCGCGCGCCGACCTGAGCCCGGTCCAGCGCTCGACGCGCGCCACGAGCCCGAGTGCGGCGTTGACCGGTTGCGGAGGGACGCGCAGCGCCTGGCACATGATCGAGCGCCTCGTCGCGGGGTTCGTCGTGTCCGCCTCTTTGCGCGCTCGCGCCAGGCGCTGAAACGGCAGCGTGGCGGAGAAGATGCCGTGCTCGACCACGTCGCTCGCTCCGACGGACTCGAACAGCTTGGCGAGCTCACCCTGTTCGTAGCGCAGCTTGTGGCCGGAGAGCTCGTCGACCACGCTGTACAGCGAGCGCAGCGCGGGTACGGTCGCGACCAGCAGGGCGCCGGGCGCCGCGAACTTGATGGCCGCCCGCAAGAGCTGTTCTGGCGCGCTCAGGTGTTCGAGCACGTCGAAGAAGCCGATCACCTGGAACGGCCCGCGGTGCTGCTCCGGTAGCAGCGCGACGTCGCCGACGATGAACGTCGCTCGCGGGCAGCGCTCGTCCGCCTTTCGCGCCAGGTGCTCGGCGGTGTCGACGCCGGTCACCTGATAGCCGGCGCCCTGCAGCGCCGTCGCCACCGCGCCGCTGCCACATCCCACCTCCAGCACGGGGCAGGGCGGCGGTGCGCCGAACTCCGCCAGCGCGTCGAGGATCCAGCCATTACGCGCGCGGTGCCAGAAGTGGCGCTCCTCCATGTGCCACAACGACTCCACGACCTCCGGGTCGAGCGAGTAGTCCTCGTCGCGATGCACGGCGTCCGGGAGGCAGATCAGGGTCATCGGGCGTGCTCGAGTATTGCGCTGGCGGCCCGAAGATGCCAGGATTTCGCTCTCTTCTCGCGCGGTTTCGGAGCACGATCGTGATCTACTTTTCGCGACACACAGTGGCCCCGTCGGAGCTCTCGTTCGTACAGCGATCGCTCGAATCGGGCGTGACGTCCGGGGACGGGCAGTTCACCGCGATGGCCGCGAAGTTGCTCTCGGGTCTGCACGACGGAGCCAAGGTTCTGCTCACCACGTCGTGCACGCACGCGCTGGAGCTCGCGGGGCTTTGCGTGGGCCTCGGCCCTGGTGACGAGATCGTGCTGCCCTCGTTCACCTTTCCCTCGACGGCCAACGCCTTCGCGCTGCGCGGCTGCAGCTTGCGGTTCGCCGACATCGCGTCCGACACCTGGAGCATGGAGCTCGAGCAGATCGAGGCTGCGCTGACGCCGCGGACGCGCGCCGTGGTCACGGTGGCCTACGGTGGCGTGCTGCGCGACTGGGACGGGCTCGTCGATCTCAGCCAGCGCCGCGGCCTGACCCTGATCGAAGACAACGCTCATGGCCTGTTCGCGCGCCATCGCGGTCGCCCGCTGGGTACGTTCGGCAAGCTCTCGGCGCTCAGCTTTCACGCCACCAAGAACATCAGCTGCGGCGAGGGCGGGGCGCTCGTGCTCAACGACCAGAGCTTGCTCAGCGCCGCCGAGATCCTGCGCGAGAAGGGCACTGATCGTTCTCGCTTCTTGCGTGGCGAGGTCGACAAGTACACCTGGCGCGGCGTGGGCTCGAGCTACTTGCCATCCGACGTCCTGGCGGCGGTGCTCAGCGCGCAGCTGCAGCACGCCGACGTCTCTCAGGCGCACCGCATCAAGATCTGGGAGCTATACCGTGAGCGGCTCGAGCCCGAAGCCGCGAGGCTCGGCTTCAGGCTTCAGGCCGTGCCCGACCAGCTGCAACATCCAGCGCATGTTTTCGGTGTGGTCCTGCCGGCGCACATCGATCGCTCCAAGCTTCTGCGCGCTCTCTCGAGCCAGGAGATCGTCGCCGTCTCTCACTACGAGCCCTTGCACCTCGCCCCGGGTCACCAGCCCGGGCCTGACGGCCGCGAGGCGCTACCGGTCACCGAGCAGGTCTCGCGCGGCATCGTGCGTCTTCCGCTCTACGCCGGCCTGGCGCTGGAGGACGCCGAGCGCGTGGCTCGAGCATTCCTGCAGGAGCTCGAGGCTCTGTCCTAGGCCTTGGGGCTCCCGCTCCGAGCACCCCACATGCTAGCTTCGGCCGAGAAACGTGATGCGGGCAGCTGATCTCGTCCGAGCCATTGCGGCTTCGGCTCGATTCCGGACGGTGATGCGTGGCCTGCAGGTCATGGTGGTGCTCGCGGGCCTGGCCCTGTTCATCAAGGTAACGGGTGAGCACTACCCGATCAAGCAGTGGTTGTTCTGGCGCTACGCCGGCTACTGGCTGGCCGCGACGTTCTGGGCGACTGCCTGCACCTCCGCGGGCGCGCGCTCGCTCGAGCTCCTGCGCACGCCGCGCCTGCCGCTGATCGAGACGCTGGTCTACGCCTTCGCGGTCGGCGTGCTGGTCTTCTTTTTTGCCATGTTCGGCGCGGGGTTCGTCGGCCAGCTCAAGCCCTGGCTCTTCGTCGCGTTGCCGGGGTCCATGCTCCTGTTCGGAGCTCCAGCCAGCCTGCGGCTGTGGCAGCGCGCCAGAGCGATCCGGAGGCAGCTCGCACTGCGGCCGCGCGCGCCGCGCAGCGTGCTGCACGTGGTGGCCGTCGCCTACGGCGTCGCGGCGCTCGGCTACCTCTACATCAGCATCATGCACCCGGAGAACACGTCGTACGACGCTCGCTGGTACCACCTGGGTATCGCCGAGCACTACGTCGCCGAGGGTGCGATCCGTCGATTCCCGGAAGGCTGGCACCTCGGCGCATTTCCGTTCTTGCCCAGCATCATCTTCACCTGGGCCTTCCTGGCGCCGCGCACGCTGCTCTTCGACAAGGTCGAGATCTGCGCGCACATGGAGTTCACCTTTCTCCTGGCCACCCTGCTCGGCATCGTGGCGCTGCATCGCAGGCTCGTGCCCCGCGCCTCGGGCAGCATCGCGTGGGTGAGCCTGTTCCTCTTTCCGGGCATCCTGCTCTACGACTCGGCCCTGCATCTGGGCTCGGATCACCTGGCGGCGTGCTTCGCGCCGCCCATGTTCCTGCTGCTCCTGCGCACCGCTCGGGACAAGGGCGTCACCTTCTGGCTGCTGTTCTCGATCGTCTGTTCGGCGGCGCTGCTCACCAAGTACTCCGTCACCTGCCTGCTCGCGTTTCCCGCGCTGATGGTGATCGGTCGCGCGCTGCTCAGGACAGTGGCGGCCGTGCGCGGGCGGGCGACGTGGAAGAGCGCGTGGCTCGGTCCGCTGGTGCTGCTGGGCTCGGGGCTCGTGCTCACCGCGCCGCACTGGCTCAAGAACTGGGTCTGGTACGGCAACCCGGTCTTCCCCTACGCCTACGAGATCTTCGGCATTCGCCCGTGGGATCTCTACAACACCGAAGCCTTCATCCGCTTCTGGACGCAGCACCCGTGGCAGCCCAAAGGCACGACGGCGGAGCGCCTGAAGGAAGCGATGAAGGTGCTGTTCACGTTCTCCTTCTATCCGCACGAGTGGCCGATATTCCACGGCGCCGTGCCGGTCTTCGGCTCGCTCTTCACGCTGACCACCGCCGTGCTGCCGCTCATGCGGGCGTCGCTGCGGATCTGGGCGCTGACGGCGTCCTGTTACCTCGGCGTGTACATCTGGTTCTCGGGGATGCAATTCGACCGCTACCTCCAGGTGATCCTGCCCTGGATGGCCGTCGCGACGAGCGTGATCCTGCTCTTGCTCTGGCGCACGGGAGTCATCTGGATGCGGCTCGCGGTGGGCGCGCTGGTGCTCGTGCAGGTGGCTTGGGGGCTCGACATCGTGGCCATCCCGGCGCACGCCATGACCGGCCAGCCTCCGGTACAGAAAACGCTGTCGCTGATCGGGGCTGGCTATCGCAAGGACTACGACAAGCGCCTCCATGTCTTCGAGCCGTATTCGAGCATCGGGGACACGATGGTGCCCGGCGACAAGATCCTGCTGCACGAGCACCACCTGCGCCTCGGCCTGAAGGTGCCCGTGGTCTCGGATGCGCTGCCGATCCAGGCCGGCATCGACTACGCGACGATGGGCGGAGCGACCGGCGTCTACAAGCGCATGCGCAAGCTCGGGGTCACGCACGTGATCTGGATAGACAACTTCAACCTGGGCGCGGTGTCGTACGCCAGTGAGCTCGTCTTCTATCACTTCGTCCGGCGCCATGCGCCGTCGCCGCGCCGCTTCGGCAACTTCCAGGTGGCGCGCCTGGTGGAGCGTCCCCCGCTGGCGGACAAGCCGTTGCGCGTGGCTTACTTCGGCTGTCAGGGCGGCTTTCGCTGGGGCCTCTACTCGCTCGAAGCCGTCCATTTCGAGCACCGCGTGATCTTCGACCCCAGCGCCTACCCACGCCCCCTGCGCACGGAAGGCGCGGATTACCCGGCAGCGAACGTGCTCGCCGATGCCGACTACGTGATCCACAACCCCGGCTGTCGGCCGGAGATGCCCGCCGACTGGCAACAGAAGTTCACGCAGCTCCAGACCCACCTCACCGACAAGCTCTACGTGCGAAAGGATCTCCTGCCCTAGGGCGCGTTCGTGCTATCGCGGCGCGAGCGATGCGCACTCTGATCGCGATACCGACCTACAACGAACGTGACAATCTCGTTACGTTCGTCCAAGCGGTGCGCGCTGCGGCCCCAGAGGCGCGGATCCTGATCGTCGACGACAGCTCCCCGGACGGAACGGGCGCGATCGCCGACGAGATCGCCGCGCGTGACCGGAACGTCGCTGTCTTGCACCGGCCGCGTCGCCTCGGCCTCGGCACCGCGTACCTCGAGGCCTTTCGTCAGGGCCTGGAGCAGGGCTTCGACTGCTTCTTCGAGATGGACGCCGACTTCTCGCACGACCCCAAGTACCTCGGGGCCTTCTTCGAGGCGCTCGCCGGTGGCGCGGACGTGGTGGTGGGCTCGCGCAACGTCCCGGGCGGCGCCGTCGAGGGCTGGGGCCCGCTCAGGCACTTCGTCTCGAAGGGCGGCTCGCTCTACTCGCGAGTCATCTTGCAGGTGCCGGTGCAAGATCTCACCACCGGTTTCAAGGCGTTCACACGGCGCGCGCTGTCGAGCATCGACCTCGACGCCGTCCATTCGAACGGTTACTCGTTCCAGATCGAGATGACGTACCGCGCGCTGCGCGCCGGCCTGCGGGTGGTCGAGGTGCCGATCGTCTTCGTCGACAGGCGGGCGGGTCAATCCAAGATGAGCCGTCGTATCTTCGTCGAGGCCATCGGCGTCGTCTGGCGCCTGCGCCTCGACGCGCTGCGCGGCCGGCTGTGACGGCTCAGAGCCAGCGCAGGGTGAGCCCCGACGATTTCTCGCGCTCCGCCAGCTCGAGGTCGTGCTCCACCATCTGCTTGACCAGGGTCTTGAACGGGGTGCGCGGCGTCCAGCCGAGCTCGCGCCGGGCCTTGCTCGCGTCGCCTTGCAAGAGGTCGACCTCACTCGGCCTGACCTGGCGCGGGTCCTCGCGCACGAAGTCCTTCCAGTCGAGGCCGACCAGGCCGAAGGACTCGTCCAAGAACTCGCGCACGCTGTGCGTCTCGCCCGTGGCGATCACGTAGTCGCTGGGGTCCGTGGCCTGCATCATGCGCCACATGGCGTCGACGTAGTCCTGGGCGAAGCCCCAGTCGCGCCGCGCGTCGAGGTTGCCGAGCGCGAGCTTCTGCTGCAGGCCGAGCTTGATACGCGTGGCGGCGCGCGTGATCTTGCGTGTGACGAAGTTCTCACCGCGGCGAGGCGACTCGTGGTTGAACAGGATGCCGTTGACGGCGAAGAGGCCGTACGCTTCGCGGTAGTTCTGCGTCACGTAGTAGGCGTAGGCCTTGGCGGCGGCGTAGGGGCTGCGCGGGTGGAACGCGGTCTCTTCGGTCTGCGGCGTCTGCTTCACCTTGCCGTAGAGCTCGGACGACGACGCTTGATAGAACCTCACGTGATTGAGCTTCTCGCCGCGCAGGATCTCCAGCAGCCGCAGGCAACCGAGACCCGTGCACTGGCCCGTGTACTCCGGCATGTCGAAGCTGACGCGCACGTGACTCTGCGCGCCGAGGTTGTAGAGCTCGTCGGGTACCACGCGCCGGATCACGTCCTGCAGGCTGGCCAGATCGGTCAGATCGGCGTAGTGCAGCGCGAAGCGTGGCCCGCGCTGGATGTGATCGATGCGCCAGGTGTTGAAGGACGAGCTGCGCCGAACGATGCCGTGGACCTCGTAGCCTTTGTCGAGCAAGAGCTCGGCGAGGTAGGAGCCGTCCTGGCCGGTGACGCCTGTGATCAGAGCCCGCCGCATGACGGCGAACCGTAGCACCCCTGGCTCGATTTGGCGCGCGCGAGGTGTTCCCACTTGCGAGCATTCGGGAGTTATCCGATGGTAGCGAGCGTGAAGTCCTCGTTGGCAAAGGTCGCGCGCCAGTTCTCGATCAGCGGGAGCTCCTTGGCGCTGATCTTGGCCTGCGGCGGTAAGGAGTTCAGTTCCGAGCCGGCCGGCTCGGGCGGCGCGCGCGGCGGTGGTGACACCCGTGGCGGCAGCGCCGGCATGAGCTCGGGCGGCAGCGGCGACACGACCTCCGGGGGCAGCATGAGTCAGGCTGGCGACTCCGGCAGCAGCGGCACCGGCGGCAGCGCCAGCTGCTCGTGCGAGGCCGGTCAGTACTGCCGCGCCGGCAAGTGCCGCGACTGCGACGACCCGTCGGTGTTCGAGTTCGGCGCGCCCGAGGCGCTCTCCGCGCTGAGCGGCAGCGAGCCGAGCCCTGGTTTTCCGCGCTCGGGCGGCCCGGACGGCGCGCTGTTCTACTCCACCGGCTATCCCAATCAGGGCCACATCCATTTCACCCCCGACTTCGACTCCGATCCTGGCGTCCAGGTCAGCGGTGAGAGCGCACCTCCCGAGTTCGGTCCGCTCTTCATCGAAGACAGGGGCGGGCTCGATTACAACTTTCTGTTCAGCCGCACGCCGCAAGACACGCCGAGCATGATCATGACGGCCGACTGGGACCCCGGCACGCTGATGCTCACCGGCATCATGCCTGCACCGGGTTCGGTCAACGACGACGCCGCGGACGACTACAGCGTCGCCTTCGCTTCGGGCGCGACGCGGTACTGGTGGATGAGTAACCGCGGCGGCACGCCCGAGCTGTACACGACGCCGAGTGATTCGATGGCGCAGGCGCAGGTGGTTGCGCTCGAGCTCCCGGGGCCGTGTCCGGCGGTGTACCCGGACTACACGCCGTGGGTCACCTCCGACGGCGGCATGCTGCTGTTCACGGCGCAGTCCGTCGACGCGCAGTGCGTCTCCGACGGTGCGAGCGACCTCTACTTCGCTTCCCTCGGCCCGAGTGGAGAGCCGGCGACGCAGGTTTTCGCGCTCGACGACGTGAACCAGCCCGGCTCGAACGAGACGTCGCCCAGCCTGTCGCCCGACGGCTGTTACCTCTACTTTGCCTCCAACGCCGGCGGCGATTACACCATCTACCGCGCGCCGCGGCGCTGAGCCCGCTCCATGACCGCATTGCCCTATCGCGATCCCGCGCTGCCCGTCGTGCGCCGCGTCGACGATCTGCTCTCACGCATGACCCTGGCCGAGAAGGTGGGCCAGATGCTCATGCTCAACGGCCAGCACGAACCGGTGCGGACCATCGAGCGCATGCAGCCCGGCGCCGTGCTGCACATCCTGAACGACGAGCTCGCCCTGGCGATGGACGCGGCCGCCGCCACGCGCCTCGGTATTCCGCTCCTGGTCGGCGAGGACGGCATCCACGGGCACTCCTTTCATCCCGGCGCGACCATCTTTCCGACCCAGCTCGCCATGGCCTGCTCGTTCGATCCGGAGCTGCTCGAGCAGGTGGCCCGCGTCACCGCGCGCGAGATGGCGACGACGGGCGCGCACTGGACGTTCTCACCCGTGCTGTGCCTGACGCGCGATCTGCGCTGGGGTCGCGTGGGCGAGACTTTCGGCGAAGATCCGCTGCTGATCGCCGAGCTCGGCGAGGCCATGATCCGCGGCTACCAGGGTCAGGGCCTGGCTGACGCCGACGGCGTGCTCGCCTGCGCCAAGCACTTCGCGGGCTACTCCGAGACTCAGGGCGGTCGCGACGCCTCCGAGGCCGACATCTCGCGCCGCAAGCTGCGCTCCTACTTCTTGCCGCCGTTCCAGCGCGCGGCGACTGCGGGCTGCCGCACGTTCATGACCGGCTACCAGTCGATGGACGGCTTGCCCTCCACCGCCAATCACTGGCTGCTCACGCAGGTGCTCAAGCAGGAGTGGGGCTTCAGCGGGGTGCTGGTCACCGACTGGGACAACACCGGGCGCCTGGTCTGGGAACAGCGCGTCGCGCCCTCGCCCAAGGAGGCCGCGGTCATCGCCGTGCGCTGCGGCAACGACATCATCATGGCCACGCCGGATTTCTTCCAGGCGGCTCAGGCCGCGGTCGGCGACGGCCTGCTCGCCGAGAGCGAGATCGACGCCGTCGTGCGCCGCATCCTCACGCTCAAGTTCGAGATGGGTTTGTTCGAGAATCCGCGCCGGCCCGATCGCTCGCGCCAGGCCAGCCTGATCGCCACCGCCGAGCACCGCGAGCTCAACCTGCGCGCGGCGCGCGAGTCGCTGGTGCTGCTGAAGAACGAAAGCCTGCTGCCGCTCCCGCGTACGCTGAAGCGCATCGCCGTGGTCGGGCCCAACGCCGACAGCGATCTGGCGCAGCTCGGCGACTGGTCGCTGGGCACTCCGCAGTACGGCCCCGAGCGCGGCAAGCAGCCGCGTGAATGCACCGTGACCATCCTCGACGGTCTCAAGGCTCGCGCTGGCGCCGGGCTCGTCGTCGACTACGCGCGCGGCGCCGAGACCGACGCCGACGATCGCAGTGGCATCGCCGAAGCCGTGCGCATCGCCGGCGAGGCGGACGTGGTCGTGGCCGTGATCGGCGACGACATCGCAACCATCGGCGAGACACGCAGCACCGCCAAGCTGGAGCTGCTCGGCAGCCAGCGCGCGCTGCTCGACGCTCTGGCCGAGACGGGCAAGCCGCTGATCCTGGTGCTGGTGAACTCCAAGCCGCTCGTGCTGGGGCGCCACGCAGAGAACGCCCGCGCCATCGTGGAGTGCTTCAACCCCGGCATGCAGGGCGGCGTGGCAGTGGCAGAGCTGCTCTTCGGCGAGCTCAACCCGAGCGGCAAGCTGCCGATCTCGTTTCCTCGCCACGTCGGACAACAGCCGATTTGTTACAGCCAGGTGCGCGGCCAGCACGGCGATCGTTACGCCGACCTGACGCAGGAGCCGCTGTTCGCCTTCGGCTTCGGGCTGTCGTACACGACCTACGAATACGCGAATCTACGCGTGCTCACGCCCTCGTTGAATTCGGGCGACGCGCTCGAGCTCGAGGTCGACGTGCAGAACAACGGCGTGCGCGCCGGCGTGGAGATCGTGCAGGTCTACGTCTCGGATCTGGTCACGTCGGTGACCTGGATCGATCGCAGCCTGGTCGCGTTCCAGCGCGTGCGTCTAGACGCCGGTGAGAAGCAGACGTTGCGTTTCAGCGTGCCCTTCAGCAGATTCTCGTTGGTAGACGCCTACGAACAGCGCGTGGTCGAACCCGGTGATTTCGAAATCGCCGTCGGTCCGAGCTCGCTGCGCGAGGATCAGCTATCTGCTCGGTTCCGGGTCGAAGGGGAGGCGTTCAGCTACAACCGGATCCCCGGAGTCCACCGCTCGTGACTCAGCCCGAACCTCCGCCCCCGCGCGGCTCCCGCCTCGTCCTCGGCTACGCGTTGATGCTCGGCGCGTCGGTGGCGTTCTTCTTTCTCTTCCGTCACCTCGGCGGCTCGCTCTCTCCGCCCGAGGGGCCGGCGGCGACGGCCCGCGGCGGAAGCTACAGCGGCGCTTCGGAAACGCTGCTCCACGTACTGCTCGCGCTCGGTGTCGTGCTCGTCGTGGCGCGCGTCCTTGGTGCGGTTTTCAAGTACTTCCACCAGCCGCCGGTGATCGGCGAGGTGATCGCCGGCATCATCCTGGGCCCCTCGCTGCTCGGCCGCGTTTCACCGCAGGTCTCGCAGTTCCTGCTGCCGCCGAACATCGCGCCGTTCCTGGGGATGATCTCGCAGATCGGCGTCATCCTCTACATGTTCCTGGTCGGGCTCGAGCTCAACACGCAGCTCTTGCACAAGCGCACGCATGCTTCGATCGCCGTCTCGCACGCGAGCATCGTCGTGCCGTTCACGCTGGGCTCGGCCGCGGCGCTCTGGCTCTATCCCCACTATTCCAACAGCGGCGTCTCGTTCACCGTCTTCGCGCTGTTCATGGGCGTGTCCATGTCGGTCACGGCCTTTCCGGTGCTGGCCCGCATCCTCACCGACCAGAACATGCAGAAGACGCGCATGGGGTCGATCGCGCTGGCCTGCGCCGCCGTCGACGACGCCACCGCGTGGTGCCTGCTCGCCTTCGTCGTGAGCATCGTGAACGCCGAGCCCGGCCGTACCTTTCTCACGGTGGGCCTGACCGGTGGCTACATCGCCGCCATGCTGTTCCTGGTTCGTCCGCTGGTGCTGCGCTTCGTGCGCTGGCACGAGACCAGCCAGAACCTCACCCAGAACGCCTTCGCCGGCGTGTGCGTGGCGCTCCTGGCCTCGTCGCTGGTCACCGAGCTCATCGGCATCCACGCCCTGTTCGGTGCCTTCTTGCTGGGCGCGATCGTGCCGCACGACTCGGCGCTGGCCCGGGAGATCAGCGGCAAGCTCGAGGACCTGGTGATCGTGCTGTTCTTGCCCGCGTTCTTCGCCTTCACCGGCCTGCGCACCCAGATCGGGCTCGTGAACAGCGTCGAACAGTGGCTGGCCTGCCTGGGGATCATCCTGGTGGCCTCGATCGGCAAGTTCGGCGGGAGCTCGGTCGCGGCCCGGCTCACCGGGATGCCCTGGCGCGAGTCCGTGGCGCTCGGCGTGTTGATGAACACCCGCGGCCTGATGGAGCTCATCGTGCTCAACGTCGGCCTGGATCTCGGGGTGTTGTCCCCAACCCTGTTCGCGATGCTGGTCGTGATGGCCCTGGTCACCACCTTTGCCACGACGCCGATCCTGAACCGCGTCTATCAGCCCGAGTCGCCGCGCCTGCCCAACGGGGAACTCGCAGGCAGCTGAAAATAGGCCCGCTCAGAACAGTGCCGAGCGGCGACTAACGCCCCCGCCGCGGGGGCATTTTCCGGGGCTCGTCCTTCAGAACAGGCGCGGTCGATTCATTCGAATTGGTGATCAGATGGAGTGAGTTCCGGAAACTGATGCGGTCGTGAGCTGCATTAAGTCTTGGCTGGGACTTGTAGGTGTTGGTGCGCTCCTCTCGTGGGTGAGCCCTGCCGCGGGGCAGGTGATGGAACCCAACGGGCTGCCGGTTCCGCAGCCTGTCGGCGGTGACCTCAACGACTGCCCAGGCCTCGAGCCGCTCTGCAACGTCGACACCGTGAGCCTGCCCGGGCTCTTCGAGTACTACGGCGAAGACATCGACTACCAGCTCGACGCGAGCACTGTCCCCGCTGTGTTCTCGCCGCTTTGTAGTTTTTCAGGAACACTGGTGCTGCGTGGCGGCGGCTGCAAGGTGGCCTTCGGCTGGTACAACGCGGTCGAGAGTGGCGGAGCCCCGCCGGCCAACGCCGAGATCTACCCGCTGATCCCCGCGACCGACCCGGACGTCTACGAGTGCAACGATGCCGGCGCGTTCTGTCCGCTTGCCGTCGACGGGCCGTGGAACCTCAAGACGTTCACGACCAACGACATTCGCTCGGACGCGCGCTACCTGGGCGGTCTGATCGGCTTTGCCATGATCGGTGGTGGCGGCTGCTCGCAGACCCATTTCTCGCAGCAGGAGCTCAACCAGGAGTGCACCAACTGCACCCCTGCGGGACAGCACTGGATCACGGCGCTCACCTATCAGTCCACCGCGACCCCGGACGCCTTCTACCTGGCGTTCGAGGATCTGCCGTTCCAGCCAACCGGGCTCGGCGGCAACGACGGCGATTTCAACGACTTCGTCTTCTTCATCAGCGGCCTGGTTTGCGCCGGTGGCGGGGAGCCTTGCGACACCGGCATGCCGGGCGTCTGCGGCGTTGGTCGTACGGACTGCGGCACCGACGGCACCGCGACCGTCTGTCGCCCGGTGATTCAACCGACGACCGAGGCCTGCGACAACGTCGACAACGACTGCAACGAGATCGTCGACGACGGCGATCTCTGCGACCCGGGCTTCGTTTGCGACCGCGGCAGCTGCGTTCGCGAGTGCAACACCGGTGAGTTTCCCTGCACCAACGGACTGGAGTGCGAGAACGGCTTCTGCATCGATCCGCTCTGCGTCGGGGTCCAGTGTGACGCCGGCAAGGCCTGTCGCGCCGGGCAGTGCGTCGATCCTTGCACCAACGTGACCTGCCCGCTCAACCAGGAGTGCCAGCTCGGCCGCTGCGTCGATCTTTGCGCGGCCGTGCAGTGCGACGAGGGTACGGTCTGCGAGCGCGGCGTGTGCCTGGCGACCTGCGACTGCCGACCCTGCGCTGAGGGCAAGGCCTGCGGTGCCGACGGCAAGTGCGTGGATCCCGGCTGCGAGAGCACGACCTGCAATCCGGGCCAGGTCTGCGTGGCGGGCACCTGTACGGACGCCTGTGCGGCGGCGGTCTGCCCCGGCGGCGCGGCTTGCTCGATGGGAGCCTGCGGCGCACCCATGCCGGAGACCGGCCCGATGACTAGCGGTGGCTCGGCTGGCACTGCCTCCGGCCCGATCGTGATCGATCCGGGCAACCCGGCGGCTGGCTCGGGCGGAACGGGCGGCACCGAGTCGGTTCCAATGCAGCAAGAAGCGGTCGGCAAGCGGAGCTCGCAGCAAGCCGGCTGTGCCTGTCGCGTCGGGGTCACGGAGCGTGGGGGCGGGGCAGCAGCCTCGGCTCTGTTCGCGCTGGGCCTGCTGTTCGGTGCCGGTCGCCGTCGCCGGCGACGCTAGAGCTCAGTACAATCGCCGACGATGATCGTCGACACAGCCAAGGCGTTCGCTTCGGTGTTCGGTGGACTCTACGAGCGCTACCGCCAGTGGACAGACGCCCGCAACGACGCCGAGGCGCTGACCAAGCTCGTTTGCCTGGAGCTCCGCCGCAATCTTGCGCTCCTTGACGCATTGCGCATCGATGACGCGCCCGAGGACAGCGCGGCGTTTCTCGAAGCCAGCAAGCTGCTCGAGACGGAGGTGCTCGAGCAGATCTTCCTGCCCGGCAAGGGCTCTGCGCGCCTGCGCGAGCGGCTGGACGAGCCCCAGGACGACAATGACGACGAAGCGGACGACGGCGACGCCGTCCCGATGACCAATCACCTGATGCGTCTTTACGTACGCATCATCGCCATACAGAAGCTGTCAGCACTGCCTCAAGACGCTCCTGGCCTGCGTAAGATTCAGTACGGCCGTCGGCTCCGTCACATCCGTGCGCGCGCCTCGGAAGCGCTGCAACGCATCGAGTCAGAGGCCTGAAGCACACACCTGTTGCGTCACGGGTGACGCGGGTTCCGCTGCAGGTGTTCTTGATCGCTGTCTCGATCGTCGCAGCGTGAGGCTCCACTTTTTTGCCCGAAACGCGCGCAAATCAGGTATGGTGTCGGTGTCGTACCTTGTGTGCCTGGCTGAGCCGTAGCGGGCAGACGAGAGGGCGATCTGGCGGTGCGCAATGTGGCACCGCTGTTGCTTATAGGTTTATCAAGATGTTCCGCCCGTCCTTTCCTCCCGCATCGCCCGACGTCGCCAAGCGCATCGCTTTCTGCGTCGCGGCCAGCCCTGCGGTTCTGGTCATTGCCCTGTTCATCGTGCGTCCCGAGGCCCTCGGTTCACCCGCGACGAAGCTTGCGCTGATGACCCTCGCGGGCTGCATGCTGATGCGCCTGGGGGACCTTTCCAGGGCACTCACGCGCTGGCTACCCCTGACAGTGGCGCCAGAGTCGACGCGCTTCGGCTGAGTCACTGACTCAGCTCGCTGGCTCAGTTCTGCTTCAGCGAGCTGCAGTTCAATATGCCGCCGATGACGCCGACCTCGCCGATCCACTTGCTGCCGGGCTTGAAGGTCTGCCACTTGCCCTGCTCGAAGGTGCAGCTCGACTGCTCCTTGGTCTTGGGCTCGACGAAGCGCACCGTATAGCTCTGATTGCGCTTGCCCTCGCGCTCGCAGCCGAGACAGTCGCCTTTCTGGGCCAGGGCCACCTCGGGCCACTTGGGCTCGTCGGCCAGCGCGGCGCCCGCGGCGGTGAGCGTGCGCTGCTTGCTCCACTTGTTGATGGTGTAGCGGCACTCCGAGTCGTAGACGGGCTTGTCCTCGTACACGGGCTCGCATTCGCGGCTCTCGCTGAACGTGCCGTCACCGTTGTCCGTCTTGCGGTTGCTGCACTTCTCGCCTTTTTGGATCTGCTCGTGCGAGCGCACCGCGCGCGATCGGCCCTTGACGACCGCCCCGCTGGGCACGCTGTCGCACCAGTCGGTCTCCTCTACGGGCCCGAAGCGCTCGACGTCGATCTCGCGCTTCCATTCGTGCCCGGCCACCTCGAGGCCCGCCGGTTTGGTCCAGACCACCATGACCACGATCAGGGTGAGGAACGAGAGCACCAGGCAGCCCGCGATGCCGCCGAGGATCAGTCCCCAGCTGCGCTTCTTCGGCGCCGCCGGTGAGGGCTTGGCCACACCTGAAAATTCACGACGCGCGGCGTCGGCGTTCTCGCCGCTGTAGGCGCCGATCGCGTGCACCTGGTCGCTGCGGCGCTGGACGTCGCTGCCCTCGTCGAGCGGACCGCCACAGGTGCCGCAGTGCTTGCTGTTGCGACCGTTCCCGTTCTGGCAGTAGCGGCAGATGCGGTCAGCGCCGTAGTAGACGTGATCCTTCACCGCGACCTTCTCGTCGTCGGAGGGGAAGTAACGGGCCCCCACGTCCTGCGGCGAGCCGCAGTTGGGGCAGCAGCGGTGGGTCTTCCCCAGGAGCTTCTTCGCGCCGCAGTGCCGGCAGTCCCAGAGCATCTCGTAGACGGCGGCGCTCGCCTGGGGCGCGCTCGGTTGAGCCTGCTCGGCCGCCCCCGATAGGGCGAGCTCGCTGAGCTCGAAGAGCTCCACGCCGTAGGGCGAGAGCTCGGCGGCCGCGAGCTGTTTGGCGCGCTCTGCCAGGCGCGGAGTGTCGGCCGCCAGCTGGGGAATTTGCCAACCGGAGGCCAGGGCCTCGTTCACGGCCTGTCCGACGGCGCGCTGCACCGACTCGCCGCCCAGCAGGTACTTCATGAAGCCGGCCGGATCGGTGTTCGTCTGGCGCACGAGCAGCGCCGGATCGACGACGCGATAATGCCCAGTGCCGTGGGCGCGGGCGGGCTCCTGCGTGAGCGCCCAGCGCCCAGAGAGCGCCGCCATGGACACGAAGATCAGCGTCGTCTGGATCTGCTGACCGCTCGGGTCGCGCAGGTTCCACAGGAAGGGCAGGGCGTTGGGATCCAGCGCATGGCTTCCCGGCCCGAGCACGCCGGCCACCACGCCGTCGCGCGTGAATACGACCGCGTCGCTCTGGCCCACGACCACGCCGGCTCCCGGCGGCAGGAGCAGGTTCGGGAGCACCACGACCGGTTCACTCGCTTGCTCGAGACTTCTGGCAATCACCTGCATGTCACCCTCGGGGCGATCTCTCACGCTATCAAACCGCGCTGCTGACGCGCCAGACCCTTGACCGCGGGCGTCCCGCACGCTCTCTTCCCCACACGATGCTCGTGGTCCACGTTCAGGTGCACGTGAAAGCGGAATGTGTCGAGGATTTCCGGGCCGCCACGCTGGAGAACGCCGCCCAGAGCCTGACCGAGCCCGGCGTGGCGCGCTTCGACGTGATCCAGCAGCAAGACGCTCCGACGCGGTTCGTTCTGGTGGAGGTGTACAAGACACCGACAGCGCCCGCCGAGCACAAGGAGACGGCGCACTACCAGAAGTGGCGCGACGTCGTGGCGCCGATGATGGCGGAGCCGCGCTCGAGCATCAAATACAGCGCCGCGTTTCCGGAAGCCGCGCGCTGGCAGACCCCCCGGAGCTGAGCTTGGCCTTCGACTTTGCGACGGCGAACGAGGTCGTCTTCGGGCGCGGGCGGCTGACGGAGCTACCGGCGCGGGCGCGCGGGTTCGGAGAGCGCGCGCTGGTCGTCACCGGCTCTCGCGTCGAGCGGGCCGAGCGTGTCCTCGCGCTGCTCCGCGGCGCCGGACTGGAGTGCAGTGCCTTCTCCGTGAGCGGCGAGCCCACGCTCGAGATCGCTCGGGACGGCGTGTCGCTCGCGCGCGAAGCGAACGCGTCGCTCGTGGTCGCCCTGGGGGGCGGCAGCGTGATCGACGCCGGAAAGGCCATCGCGGCGCTGCTCGGCAACGGTGGCGACCCGCTCGACTACGCCGAGGTCGTCGGCAAGGGCCGGAAAATAGATAAGCCGTCGCTGCCGTTCATCGCGGTTCCGACCACGGCCGGCACCGGCGCCGAGGTGACACGAAACGCCGTGCTCGCCTCGCACGAACACCGGGTGAAGGTCAGCCTGCGCAGCCCGCACATGCTGCCGCGCCTGGCGCTGGTCGACTCGGAGCTCACTCACAGCGTGCCGCCGGACGTCACCGCTGCGACCGGGCTCGACGCGCTGACGCAGGTGCTCGAGCCCTACGTCTCGAACGCCGCCAACCCGCTGGTCGACGCGCTCTGTCTGGAAGGCATGGCTCGCGGAGCGCGCTCCCTGCGCCGCGCCTTCCACGACGGCTCCGACGCCGACGCGCGCGAGGACATGGCCCTGTGCAGCCTGTTCGGCGGGCTCTGTCTGGCCAACGCCAAGCTCGGGGCCGTCCACGGCTTTGCGGCGCCGCTCGGCGGCAGCTTCACGGCGCCGCACGGCGCGCTCTGCGCGCGCCTGTTGCCGCTCGTGATCGCGACCAACATCCGCGCGCTCCAGGCGAGAGCGCCAGCGAGCCCGGTCCTCGCGCGGTACGAGACCGTCGCGCGCGTGCTCACCGGCAAACCCGACGCCCGCGCCGAGGACGCCGCGGCCTGGGCCGAAGAGCTCGTCAGCGAGCTCCGTATCCCGGCGCTCCGGAGCTACGGCATGAGCGCGAGCGACATCCCGGACATCGTCGCCAAGGCGCGCCAGGCGAGCAGCATGAAGGGCAACCCGATCGCGCTCGAAGAAGCCGAGCTCGGCGCGATTCTCGAGCGCGCTCTCTAGCGGGTCAGGCTCGTGATCAGCGCCGCGTGCTCAGGGTAGAGCGCGAGCAGATCGGCCTGCGGTGGCATGCGAAAGTCCGCGAAATCGAAGCCCGGGGCGACCGTGCAACCGCACAGCACTGCTTCCGAGCCGAGCGGTCTCGCGGCTTGCCAGAGCCCCGCGCGCACGATGTGCTGCGGCCGCTCGCCGCTCACGAGATCCTTACCGAGCCGCACGCGTTCGAGCTCGCCTTGCTGACCGATGGTCACAATCTCGAGCGTTCCGCCGAGGTAGTGGTGCCAGCCTTCGTCGGAAGCGACCTGGTGAAAGGCCGAGAACTCACCGGGGGCGAGCAGGAAGTAGATAGCCGTCGACGTCGAGCGTGAACCACGCCCCGGGAGATCGAACGGCAGCGGCTCGCCGCGATACGTCTCGCGGAAGTAGCCGCCTTCAGGGTGCGGCGTGAGTCCCAGCGCCGCGATGATGCTCAATGGATCAGGCGTCATGGACGCCGCCACTGGAAATTAGCAGGCGCGACCGAGGGCACTTGGTGGGGG
>DATLIL010000596.1:0-10410 GCA_035539475.1 Polyangiaceae bacterium | reverse complement strand
GCTCTGCCCGCCGCTCGAGGTGCCAGCGCCGGTTCCAGCCGTGGCTCCGGGATCGGCAGAGCTCGATTCGGAACTGCAACCCAGCAGCGTCGCGACGATGAACGTCGCGCAAAGACATCGCTTCACAGGAGCTTAAATGGGCGGTGCCCGGGCGACGGCTCAGCCGAATAAATGTTCAATCACAGCGGCGCACTGGCCAGTGATCGGAGTTCAACAACTCAGGCGTTCTGCGCTGCGGCGCTCGCCGTGGCTTCCTGGGCCAGCGCGGCGGCTCCGACGAGCACCGCGTCGCCGCCCAGTGAACCCTCGAAGAGGGGGACCTCGCAGGCGGTGGGGCCGTAGACGAGATCGCGCAGCGTCTTGCGCACGCCGGGCTCGATCTGCCGGCAGAGCTCGCGGCTCGCACAGAGCAGGACGATGGCGTCGAAATCGAGCAGGTTTTGCGCCAGGGCGAGGCCACCGCCGAGCGATTCCGCCAACGCTTGCAGCGCGGCCAAGGCGTGCTGGTCGCCGGCCACGGCACGGTCGACGATTTCACTCGCGAGCGCATGCTGGGCGCTGCGCTTTGCGTAGTCGCCTGCGAGGGCACCCAGGCTGGCGTGGGCATTGAGGCAGCCCCGGCGCCCGCACTCGCAGGGCCGCGCAGCGTCGCCCGACTCCAGGCGAAGATGCGCGATCTGGGCGGCGAAGCCCGAGTTGCCGCGATGGGGCTCGCCGCGCACGACGACCCCTGCGCTCAGGCGTTCGTCGATCAGCACCGTGAGCGTGCTGGGGTACCCGCGACCGTGACCGTAGCGCTGCTCGCCGACGGCAGCGGCGTTGCCTTCGCTCTCGACGAACACGGGGCATTCGAGCCGCGCGGCGAGCTCCTCACCGAGGTAGACGCCGTCGAAGCCGCGAAAGTCCGGCAGGCCCCAGCAGCGCCCGGAGCCGTCCATTTCTCCAGGGATCGCCAGGCCCACGGCGGCTGGCTTGGGAGCCAGCGCGCGGACCGCGGCCACGAGCGCCTCCACGACTCCGTCCGGCACGAGCTCCGTCGTGAGCTCGTGCCGGTGACGGCGCCCCAGCGAGCGACCCAGAGCCACGGCCGCGTCCACGCGATCTTTCCGCAGGTGAACGCCAATCACGCAACTATCGAACGTATTTGCCAGCACTGCGAGTGTCAAGCCCGTGACTCCAGGTTGAGCCACGTGTGGGCGTTTGCACTGAAGAAGCGCTTCTGGTCGCGCTCGGCCAGCGCGATGCCCTGGAAGCGATGCCGTCCCAGTTCCAGGGAGCGCTGCGACGTGAAGTAGTCGAGCGCGATGCCGTAGGCGCGCTCGATCTCGCCTCGCGAGCGCCGCCGCTCTTCGGAGTCCATCTCGGACTGAGCGCGCGGCAGGCAGATATCGCTGCCGAACAGGATCCGATCCGAGTAGCGCTCGAAGAAGGCGCGCACCGCGGCCGGCTCCTGCAGTGCCAGATCGAGGAGCCTGCCGCCGCTGTCGACGGCGAGGTTCGGAAAACGCTCGAGGCGGCGGCCGAGCTCGACCAGGTCATGCTCGATGCTGCCGAGGTGGGCGCCGACCACCGTCAGCCGCGGATGGCGAGCCAGCACGCGGTCGCGCGCGCCCTGCAGCGACTCCCAGCTCGGCACGTCGCTGCGGCCGACCATGTGCCACTCCGGATGATCGCGATAGTAGTCGTGGTGAGGACTGCGCTCGTCGAGCGGCAGCCAGCACGCCTTGGGCTCGCCGACGTGCAGGATGACCGGAAGCCGCCGCCGCTCGAGATGCTCGAATACGGGACGCAAGATCGGATGGTCGAGCAGCACGAAGTTGCCGTGCGGATCCCTCACCTCCATGCCCACGTTCTTCCACACCTTGCAGGCCACGGCGCCGTCCGCGACGTCGCGCTCGAGCTCGGCGATCACGCGCTCGGCGTACTCCGGATCAGTGAAGCGCGGCAGGTCGAAGCTCGTACACCAGGCGAAGCGGTCGGGACGACGCCTGCTGAGCTCGCAGAAGCGCATCGAGCCGAAGTCCGAGGGCTGCCGCCACTTGCCGTCACTATCGAGCCCGAGCGCGATGTTCAAGACGCGCACGTCGAGCGCGGTCAGCAGGGCCTGCGTCTCGGCATCGTCGGCGGCCATGTGTGCGTGCGCGTCGATGATCGGGAACCTCGGGCTCATCGTGCCTCCTCTCCTTCGTCGGCAGTGCGCGGGCGAATGCGCTGCACCACGCGAGAAATGGCTCCGCTCGCGCTCGGTGAGTCCGGGCGGATCGCCAGCGTCAGGCTCGAGAACAGCGCCAGTAGCTGGCCGGTGACGACGTCGAGCAACGGGCGGAACAGCTCTGGCAGGTGCGCAGGGATCCTGAGCTCGACGCAGACGTCCGCAAGCGCGGCCAGGCTCGGCTCGGCTCCGGGCGTGACCAGCGCAATCGCGCCGGCGAGGCCCTTGTCATGCACTTCGCGAACGAGCTCGAGCTCGTACGATCGTTCTGCTGGCGACCGCGACAGGAAGCCGACGAGCGTGCTCTCCCGATCGAGACTCGCCAGCGGACCGTGCCGGACGCCCAGAAATGAATCGAAGCGGGTCTTGATCCGACCGGCGCTGAGCTCGACGAGCTTGAGCGCGCACTCACCGGCGGCGGCCTTGAGCGAGCCAGAGCCCAGGAAAAACGCGGACGAATGACGACGCTGTGCCAGGCGAAACAGGTCGCTGGCGGCCTGTTCGAACAGGCGCTCCGCGGCGACCGAGAGCGCGCTCACGCTTTCACCGACCGGGTCGCCGAAAGCCACCAGCTGGCCCGCCAGCGTCATCGACGTGAACGAGCTCGTCATCGCGAGTCCGCGATCGTGAACGGCGTCGGCAAGCGTCAGGCACGTGGAGCGGGCGCTCCGCAGACGACGTGCAAACGCTCCTTGCGCATTACAGGTGATGAAGAGGTGATGCGCGCCGGCGAACTGCAGCTCGAGAGCCTCGAGCAGCTCGAGCGCCTCGGGCGTCGTCCCCGAGCGCGAGAACCAGACGAAGAGGTAGTTTGTCCCCGGAGACAGCAGGGACTGTGCTTGCGTCAGCAGGTCGGTGCTGGCCAGCGCCTGCGTTCTTGCCCCGAAGGCCTGCCGAAACGCGGGTGCCACCAGCTGCGCGGCAAAGTCGGAAGAGCCCGCTCCAATCAGCACGACCTCGGGCGGGTGGGCGCCGGTCAGACCCGAAGCGTGCAGCAGGCTCGTGAGCGCCGGGCGCTCTTCGTGCACGCGCTCCAGGGTGTCGAGCCAGGCGCGAGGCTGCTGCAGGATTTCCGGCAGCGTGTGGGCCACGCCGATAGCCTCCTGTTCGGCCGGAAGGAGGGCGCGAAGCGCGTCGAGCGATAGCGCCGCGCTGCTCATTCGAGTCCTCCCGGGAGCTCCGTCACCTCGGTCGTAGCCAGCGCCTCCTCGACCAGATCGGGGGACAATCGTCCCGGCCACATCGCACGACAGTTGGCGCTGCCACACGCGACCGCGAGCCGCAGGACCTCGACCATGGGCGCGCCACGCAGCGTCGCCACGGCCAGCCCCGCGACGGTGGCGTCGCCGCAGCCGACGCTCGAGGTCGCGTCGACAGCGGGCGCCCTGCCTTCGAATGCGCGAGCTTCATCCACGGCCACGAGACCGTGCCGCCCGCGCGACAAGACGACGCGTGCAGCGCCCTTGGCCCGCAAGGCACGAGCCGCCGCGAGCGCGGAGCGAGTGTCGACGATGGGACGACCGAGGAGCTCGCCGGCTTCCTCGTGATTCGGCTTGACCCAGTCGGGCCCCGCAGCAAGCGCGGCGTCGAGCGCCGCACCCGACGTGTCGACGAACGTCGCCACCTCGTGCCGCCGGGCGATGGTGACCATCTCGGCAAAGAGATCGACCGGCGCGCCCGTCGGTAAACTGCCGCTCAGAACGATGGCGTTGCCGCGGCCCAGGCGATCCACGATCCGTGTGCAGGCGTTGACGAGCAGCTCGACTTCCTGGCGGCCTACGGGCCCGCCGGGCTCGAGCACCTCGGTCGAACGGCCCTCGTCGTCGACGATCTCGAGGTTTTGCCGTGTCTCGCAGCGCGTCGGGACGGCGAGCGTCGGCAGGCCGAGCTCGGCGAGCTGCTGCTGGCAGCGCTGTCCGGTGGCGCCGCCGAACCAGCCCAGCAGGACGACCGGAGCGCCGAGCGAGCGAGCAGCGAGTGCCACGTGCGCCGCCTTGCCTCCCGCCAGGCGCCGAACACCGTCCGCACGTTGCACGGCCCCGGCGGCGAGGCGCGGCACACGCAAGCAGACGTCCAGCGCCGGATTCGCGCTGACGCAGACGATCACGCGCGTGCCCTCGCGGCCGACCAGCAAACGCCGAGCTTGGCGGCCGAGACGCGGCGAACGGCGGAAATCGCAGGAGCAAAGCTCTTGCGCAGATCGATCTCGGTCGAGCCTGCCAGCGAGTCGCGAACGGCTCGAGTGAACGCGTCCTTGAGCTCGGTGCCGAAATTGACCTTGGTGATCCCGAGCGCGATGGCCCGCGCGATGAGCTCGTGCGGTACCCCCGAGCCGCCGTGCAGCACCAGGGGAATGCCGGGGAGCGCGTCCCTGATCGCAGCCAGCCGTTCGAAATCGAGCGCCACGGCGCCGCGATAAAACCCGTGTTGTGTGCCCACGGCGACGGCGAGCGAGTCGACGCCGGTCGCCTCGACGAAGCGCCGCGCGTCTTCGGGCCGCGTGTAGAAGGCGCTCGCGTCCGAGCTCGCCGCCGGGCCCACGTGACCGATTTCCGCCTCGACCGAGACGCCGGCGCCGAGAGCGAGCTCGGCCACGCGCCGCGTGAGCGCAACGTTCTCGTCGAACGGAAGCATCGAGCCGTCGATCATGACCGACGTGTAGCCGGCCTCGATCGCGCGCGCGGCCAGGTCGAAGCTCTTGCCGTGGTCGAGGTGAAGCGCGACGGGAACCTCGAGCTCCTCACTCGTCGCTCGCGCCATGGCAACGACCATGCGCCAGCCCAGGTACTCGATGGTGGCCTCGGTCGTCTGCAGAAAGAGCGGCGACCCGAGGCCCCGAGCCGCGTCCACGTGAGCGCGCAGGGTCTCCGCGTTGTAGAAGTTCAGGCCCGCGACGGCGCCGCCCGCGCGCCGCGCTTCTTCGAGCAGGACGCGGCCGGGAACGAGGCCAGAATGCGCGCTCATGAGAGCTCCCGCCGGGTGGGCTGACCCGCCGTGCCGCCCAGGGCGCGCGTCGAAGCGGCGCCGCAGGCGTTACCCCTGCGCAAACAGTCGTCGAGGGTGGCGCCCTCCAGGAACGCCGAAACGAAGCCGCCGGCGAAGGAATCTCCAGCGCCGGTCGTGTCGACCGCGCGCACGGCTGGGGCCTTCGCCTCGGCGCGCGCGCCGTCCAGCGCCGCGATCGCCCCGGCTGGGCCGAGCTTGATCACGACGCCTCGCGCCCGTCGAGCGAGCGCATCGAGGGCTTGCTTGCCACTTCGTCTTCCCGAGAGCTCGCGAGCCTCCCGCTCGTTCACGAAGAGCAGGTCGACGTGCGGCAGGAGCTTCAGGATCGCCTCGCGCGTCGGGCCGCGCAGGTCCGAGTTGGGATCGAGGGACGTGGTGAGACCGGCCTTGCGGGCCGTGCGAAGAAGCCGCGAGAACGCCGGCCGGAGCTTCTCCTGCAGCTCGAAGGAAGTGAGGTGGAGGTGGCGATGGCCCCGGAAGACGTCCTTGGGGAGGTCCCCCGCTCTGAGCTCGGCGATGGCGCCGAGATAGGTGACCTGAGCGCGGTCGCCGCGCAGCGGGAGCGAAAGAGTCACCCCCGTGCCCGCGCCTTCGCTCTGGATCACGGCCTTCGTGTCGATACCGAGTCGCGAGAGCTCGCGCAGACAGAGCGCCCCGAAATCGTCGCGTCCGACGCGGCTGACGAACGTCACCGGGTGGCCGAGCTTGCGCACCTGGCAGGCAAAAATGGCGGTCGCGCTGCCGAGCGTCACATCGAGCTCGGAGGCGATGAGCTCACGACCGAGCTCGGGCGTCCTGGCGAGCCCGCTCATCACGACGTCCACGTTCAGCTCGCCCACGGCAAGCACTGCTGGTTTCACGTCTTCAGGACTACCCGAGCACGGTGCTTTCGATCTTCTCGCGCGCCGGGCGTGATGTCCCAGTTCGCGCTTAGACCGCGGCCAGGATTTCGGGCTCGGGCGTGACGCCGCCCTGGCGCCGGTACTCTCCAGGCGCGACGCCACATTCCTTCTGGAATGCGGCGTAGAAGCGGGCCAGCGATCCGAAGCCCGATTCGAGCGCGATGCTCAGCACCGTCTTGTCGGTGCACAGGAGCTCCACCTGCGCGTGCGAAACGCGGAGCCGAGTCAGGTACTGCCCGATCGAAAGGCCGCATTCGCGCCGGAACAGCATCATGGCGTAGTTCGGGTTGAGCTGCGCCGCGCGAGCGATGTCCCGAACCTCGATGTCGTCGCGGTACTGCGCCGCCAGGAACGACGCCATGGCGGCGACCTGCTGGCGCCGGCGCTCGTCGGTCGTGGGCGCCCGCCCGCCGAAATCCCGGCTCCGCGCCAGGCGCCGTAGCCGCGCCTCCACCTCGAGCTCGATGGCCACGGCGATCCCGTCGCGCTTTTCACCGTTCAGATCGCGCAGCCACCCGCGCGTGAGCTCGGCGTCCCAGGGCTGCCCCTCGTTGTCGAGCACGAGCGCTCCAGCGAAGAGCTGCTGGATGAAATCGGCGCCGAGGCTCCAGCGCAGCACGGTCTCGAGTGGGACGTGCAGCCACATGAACGACGTGCCGGGAGTGGTCGCCAGCACTTGATGGGGCAGCCCCGCCCAGAAGACCGAGAGCGTCCGCGCCGGCACCTCGATCGTCCGCCCGCTCAGGAAGTACTGCACGCTACCGGAGTAGACGAAGTTCACCTCGAGATCGCCGTGCACATGGCTGCGCGGCATGGGCACGGGGTGACCCGACAAACCCGCGCCAAAACCGTGGCTCTGAGGACTGTCGGTCGAGAGCTGGAGCTTCACGCGCTCACCGCCGAGAGCTTGCCGCCGGCGTTGGCGGTGCGGCGCCGGTAGTCCGCGGGCGACATCTGGCACTCGCGCGTGAAGATCTCGTAGAAGCGCGACGGCGAGCCGAAGCCAGACTCGAGCCCGACCGTGACCACGGGCGCATCGGTGGTCAGGAGCAGGTTCTGGGCGTGCGAGACGCGCAGGCGCAGCAGGTATTGCCAGATCGAAAGACCGGAGTGCTTCTTGAACAGACGCATCGCGTAGTGCCGATTGAGGCCCGCAGCGTCGGCCACGTCACCAGCCGAGATCTGTTCGCGGTAGTGGCCGACGAGGTAGGCGGTCATCGCAGCAATCTGAGTACCGGAGCGATCGTCGTCGTTCCTCTCGGCCGTGCAAAAGCAGGCCAGACGCCGGATGCGAGCCTCGACTTCGATCTCGACCGTGCGGAACAGGTCCGCCTGCTGGCTGGCGAGATCGCGCAACCAGCGGCGCGTGAGATCGGCGTCCCAGCCCTGTCCTGCTTGATCGATGACGACATCACCGGCGAAGACCCGGCTCACGAACGACGCGTCCAGGTTCCACCGCAGCAGCATCGTCAGCGGCACGTTCAGCCACATGAAGCGCGTATTCGGCGCGAGCTCGATGACGCGGTGCGGGATGGCGGCCCAGAACGCAGAGATGCTCCCCGCCGGGATCTCGACGTCGCGGTCCTCCATGCGGTAGCGGATGCCCCCCTCGTAAACGAAGTTGAGCTCGAGATCCCCGTGTGCGTGATTCGAGAGCATCGGCTTTCGTCCGCCGATTCCGGCGCCAAAACCGTGGCTCTGCTCCTGTCGGCGCACGCTGACCCGAGAAACAGCGCCGTATCGATGCGGGAAGCTCACCGGCATGGAGGACCTCCGTGTGAGGGCGAGTGGTTACTCCAGTGATACATGCCGGAAGCGTGTAAAGCAAGAAGGGCTACCCCTAGCAAAATCATGGACATAGCTACTCCAGGTCACTATTCGGGAAACAAAACGGGAGGTTGCTGGAGGGCTGCCAGGCGCCCCTGACGATCCGGGAAAGCTTCGCGCGGAAGCGGTGTGCGCGGGGGACTCGCGATGTGTCATTCACTGCTAGTGAGACGCGGCTGCCTCGCTCTGACGGTCCTTCTCCTCGCCTGTGAGTCGTACACGCCACGCGTGCCGCTCGACGCGTCGAATCACGGTGGTGAGCCCGGGCTCGATCCGGTGATGGGCGGAAGCGTCTCCGTCCCCGCATCGGGCGGCGGCGGGAGCTCGGGTGCTGGCGGCTCGGGCGGCGTCACGCCGACCGTCAGCGATTCGCCGGGCGATGCGCCGGGAGTCCGAGTGACCTACGCGCCGAGCGACGAGCTCCTGCTGAACCCGGAGCGCGGTTTCTATGCCCGCGAGAGCCTCACCGCCGTGGGCGACATCAGCGGCGTCCGCGCAGGAGGCAAGACCTTGCTCTACGCCGACGCCAACCTTCAGACCTACCTCGGCGACGATCATGCTCAGGATCTGCCGCAAGCGCTCCTCGACGACGTGCAGGCGGGCTTCGACGCGATCCGCGACGCCGGGCTCAAGGCCGTCGTGCGCTTTCAGTACGACAGGGGCGAAGGTTATCCCGACGGCGCGAACGACGCTCCGGAGAGCTCTATCCTCCGACATGTCGAGCAGCTGGCGCCGGTACTGACCGACAACCGGGACGTGCTCTTCGTGCTGCAGGCGGGCTTCATCGGCGCCTGGGGCGAGTGGCACACGTCGCTGAACTTTGCCGACGGCTTCGTGGACAAGGACGCGCGCAAGCGCATCGTGGACGCGCTCATGCTGGCTGCTCCAGGCGTCCGCATCGGCGTGCGCTACCCGGCGTACAAGCGCATGTTCTACGGTTCGAACACGACGACTGCGAGCGACCTGCTCACGGGTGGCGACATCGCGCGCCTGGGTCACGTCAACGACTGCTTCGTCTCGGGCGAAGACGACGTCGGCACCTATCAGTACGAATCGGCGACGACACTCAGGACCTACCTCGAGAGCGATACCGCCTACACCCCGATCGGCGGCGAGACCTGCGCCGAACACGAGCGCAACGCCTGCGACGTCACCATCGCCGAGATGGAGCGCTTTCACTGGACGTACATCAACAACGAGTACCATCCCGACGTGCTCGCACGCTGGTCGAGCGAAGGCTGTCGCGACGAGCTCGAGCGCCGCCTCGGCTACCGGCTCAGCCTCACCGAGGCGACGCTTCCGGAGTCGGTCAGGCCAGGCGGCACCTTCGTCCTGCGCCTGAGCGTCAAGAACGACGGCTTCGCCGCGCCCACCAGTCCGCGACCCGTCTTCGTCGTGCTCGAAAGCGAAGGAGAGCGCCTGACCGCCGAGCTCGACGTCGATCCACGACTCTGGCTGCCCGGCGAGCACGAGGTCGCTGTACGGCTCCGACTGCCGGCGAACCTGGCTCCCAGCTCGTACCGCCTTGCTCTCTGGCTACCCGACGCCGACGAGGGCCTACGTTCCCGCGCTGAATACACGGTGCGGCTCGCCAACGAGAGCCTGTGGCAGGACGAGACCGCTGATCACACTTTGACCGCCCTCGTGATCGCGACCGATGCGCCCGGCGAGGCCGACCCCGCCGCCGGGTCCGACTTCGAGGTCATCGAGCCGGCACCCTGACTGTCACTCCGGACAGTCCGTTGCCATGTCCCACGGAAAGAGGGACCCGTCGAACGAATCGCGCGGGAGCATGGCGGCTGCGTCGTACACGTTCAGATAGTCGCATCCCGTGTCTCGATAGACGACCTCACCGCCCTCCATGTCGAACACAGTGAGCTGCTCGTAGCTGAACCCATCCGAGGTACACCGCCCGTCGAGTGGAACGAGCTCGATGGCCTCGAGCGCCGCCAGCTGGTCTTCGCTCAGCTCCGCTCGATCCCAGGTGACGCAGCTTCTGCTCGAGCTGCTCACACCCGTGTGGAGCAACGGTCGTGCCACGCTCGGTGACGGCAGAAATCGGCCGAACCACTGTGAGTACGAGCCAGATTGTGCCAGGTCCGCGACTCGAGCGACCGGCTCGAGGGTTTCGAACTTTCCACTGGCACGCCATCTAGCTCGCCGTTCCTTGCTAGCTAACGATAGGGGTATTCGGTACGGTTCGAATCGGCATGACCGTGCGGAAGACTGTCCACACTGGCGCTCTTTCCGTGATGTTGATTGTCGCGCTGACTCGCTGCGGCGACGGTCACGAGCGCTCGGAGCACGTCCAGCAAAGGACCCCGGATCCAACGCCTGCTGAGCTCGGAGACAGTGGTCCAACCATGGCCGACGCGGGAGATGGCGGGGATGGAGGCGCTTCGGTCGTCCCCAAGCCGATCGAGGAGCCTTTCGTCGATCCCTACCCGCGGAATTACGCTGATC
>DATLIL010000595.1:0-2673 GCA_035539475.1 Polyangiaceae bacterium | reverse complement strand
ACGTTCGACCTCGTTCGAGATCTTGACCGCGAGCAGTGAATGGCCGCCGAGGTCGAAGAAGTCGTCGCTGCGGCCGACCCGCGGCACACCCAGCGCGCGCTGCCAGATCTCTGCGAGCTTGCGCTCGCGCTCGTCGCGCGGCGCCACGTACTCGCTCGCGGCCAGGTTCGACACCGCCGGCTCAGGTAGGGCGTTGCGATCGGTCTTGCCGTTGGGCGTCAGCGGCAGGGCGTCGAGCTGCACGAACGCCGCCGGCAGCATGAAGTCGGGCAACGTCTCGCGGAGCAGGCTGCGCAAGGCCTCGTCGCCGCGGAAAGTCGCGTCGGTGACGAGGTACGCGACCAGTCGCTGGTTGTCGGCGCTGCCGCGCGCGACGACGGCGACGTCGCGGACGCCCTGCGCCTTGCGCACGATCGACTCGATCTCGCCGAGCTCGATGCGATGGCCGCGGATCTTAACCTGGTGATCGTTGCGTCCGAGGTAGAGCAAGCTGCCGTCGGCCGCGTAGCGCACCAGATCACCGGTGCGGTAGAGGCGCGCGCCGAGCTCGGGTCTGTGCTCGTTGTCCACGAAGCGCTCGCGTGTGAGCTCCGCACGCCCGTGGTAGCCGCGGGTGACGCCTGGGCCGCCGATGTAGAGCTCACCCACCGCGCCGGCGGGCACCAGGCGGCCGCGAGCGTCGAGCACGAATAGACTGGTGTTGGCGATCGGGCGGCCAATACTGACGCGCGCGCCGCGTTCGACCCGCGAGAACGTGGACCAGACCGTGGTCTCGGTCGGCCCGTACAGGTTGAAGACGTCGCCGCGGACCAGGCCGGAGAGCTCGCCCGCCAGCTCCTGCGACATGGCTTCGCCGCCGACCAGCATCTGTTCGAGCGACGCCAGCGCGGCTCGTCCCGCCTCGTCGAGCAAGAGGATGCGCGCCTGCGATGGCGTGCACTGAAAATGCGTGACGCCCTGGCGAGCGATCTGCGCGGCGATGCCGTAGCGCGGATCGGCGACCTGGCCGAGCACCGCCTCGCCGAGCAGCACCACGCGGCGGCCGTGGCTGAGAGAACCCAGGATCTCGAGCACGCTGATGTCGAACGAGATGCTGGTGGCTGCCAGCCAGACACCCCGCGCGTCGAGCCCGATCGCACGGCGCATGCCGGCGAAGAAGCTGGTCGCGTTCCTGTGCTCCACCATCACGCCCTTGGGCTTGCCGGTGGAGCCGGAGGTGTAGATCACGTAGCAGAGCTGCGCTGGGCGTTCCTCGCGCCGCAGCCGCTCGCTCGGCGCCTGCTCGATCGCGGCCGCGTCGTCGTCGATCGTCACGCAATCGGGCTTGGCGCTCAGGCGCGCCGCGATGTCGGAGCTCGTCAGCAGCACCTTGGCCTTCGAGTCGGCGAGCACGTACTCGATGCGATCCGGCGGGTAGTCGGGATCGAGGGGAACGTAGGCGCCGCCGGCCTTGAGGATGGCCAGCATCGCGACCACGAGGTCGGGCGTGCGGCGCAGCGACAGGCCGACCAGCGTGTCTGGTCCGACGCCGCGGCTGACCAGGAGCTGAGCCAGGCGGTTCGCGCGGACGTCGAGCTCGGCGAAGGTCAGGCACTGTTCTTCGAACACGAGCGCCACGGCATCGGGCTGGGCGTCCACCTGGGCTTCGAACAGGCGGTGCACCAGCGCGCCTTCGTCAAAGCTCGTTCTGGTGTCGTTCAGGACGTCGAGCAGGTGACGTTCGTCGGCCGGAGCGATCACGGGTAGCTCGTCCAGGGCGAGGTCCGGATTCTGAACGGCGGCGCCGAGCACGCTGAGCCAGCTGCGGCAGAGCCGGGCCGCGCTTTCCGGCTCGAACAGATCCGACGCCGAGACCAGCGAGAGCTCGACACCCGAACCCTCGTCGCGCAGGTGGAACGAGAGCTCGCTGCTGCTGTAGCCGCTGAAGACGTCGAGGCGTTCCAGACGCAGGCCGTCGATCTTCAGGTCTCGGGGCAGGGCTTCCAGGCCAGTGAAGACGACCTGCGGCTCGCGCGCCGCGACCTCGTCGTGCAGCAGGCCCTGCTCGCAGCGGGCATGAACGCGCTGGAGCAACTCGCGGAAGCTCAGGTCATTCTTCACGTCCGAGCGCAACACCAGCGTGCGCGCGTGCATACCGACCCGTTCTTCGGCGTCGGCAGGGCGCGTGCTCACGCCGATGCCGAAGTCGTCCTGAGCGCCGTAGCGGGCCAGGACGACCTCGAGCGCCGCCAGCGCCACGCTGCTCGGCGTGAGCTCGTGCTCGCGGCAGAGCTCGCGCAGAGCCGCCAGCTGTCGGGGCTCGAGCCGCAGCTTGTCGAGCGCGGCTCGAAAGCTCGGCGTGCGCGGGCGCCGCTGTTGCGCTTCTTGTTGTTCCGCGAAGCTCCGGAACGCCACGTGCTCTTGCTCGTCGCCAGTCAGCTGGTCCTCGATCCCTGGTCGCTGGACCTGCTCTGGCGCGAGCTCAGGCGCGCGTACCAGGCGCGCCACCTCGATCGCGACATGCCGTCGTCGCGGCGCGCGCGCTTCATGGCCGAAAGCGGGTCGCGCCACTTCGAGCAAGCGCCGGCCCCGAGCCCGGCGAGCGTGGCTTACTGGCAGCGGGAGCTCGACGGCATGCCGGCAGCGCTCGACCTCGGCGCCGATCACCCGCGCCCGCGCACACCGAGCTTTCGA
>DATLIL010000594.1:0-5776 GCA_035539475.1 Polyangiaceae bacterium | reverse complement strand
GAACCACTCGTCGCCGCGCCGCGCGAGCACGAACTCGGTCCCATCACTCATCGTCTGGGAATCGATCGCTGCGGTCTCGAGCATGGGTCGTCAGTTCTCCCGTGTGGCGCGCTCGACCTAGCACGTCTCGAGGCTGGGATCCCGCACGAACTGGGCTGCCGCGCTGATCTGTCTAGGGGCCCGTGACCAGGTAGGGAACAGCGAAGTACACGTACGGGTCGTCTGCTTCGTTGTAGATCACTTCGCTCGTGCCCTCGATGGTGCGTCGAACGACGACATCGGTGAGGGTTGGTGACTCGAAATGTCCTGGCTGAAACAGCTCGCCAGAGGGAGTCAGCGTGTGACCGAAGCCGCCCTGCAGGCCTTCCGGCTCCGCTGGCAGTGGGGGAAACTGCCCTTGCTTCTCGATGCTTCCATCAGGCAGGAGTAACGACAACGCACCGTACGGATCGTCGAGCCCAGAGGTGACGAAGAGAAACCCATTCTCGTGCGCACGTATGGTCCAAACCGTGTCGTGGATGTTCGTCGGGTGGCGCTCCTGCGTGACGAGATCAATCACCCCGAAATCGATGCCATCGAATGCCGCGAGATTGTCGTAGCCCAGCGCCACCAGTTGATCCTCGCCGGCGAAAACGACCTCGCCGTCTTCGTACCAGATCCCGTCGTCGCACTGGTAAATCAACCGTCCCGTCGGGCTCGTGAGAAAGTCCCACAAGCCGCCCTGCTCGACGGAGCACGGCGGAGTATCGACTAGCGGATCGTTGAGCGTGGGATCCGGGGGATACTCGAAATCTGCTTCCGGAACCGTGCCCACCTCGTCCACCACGTATTCTCGTAGCGCGCCTTCGAATACCTTGGTGTAAAGGAGCTTCTGCCCCCAGAGCTTTCCGGCATTGGTGTCGTCATCGAAACCCGCCGCATACCGTTTCGGGTTGCTCCAGTGCGCGTAGACGTCGCTGCCCGTGGTGCCAGGTGTGAGCGATCCGAAGAAGTAGACTTGTGACGGATCGAAGGTGAACGTTGTTCCTCCCAAAATGGGGGCGGGACCCGGGCCGGAACCATCGCCTCCACTCGCGTCGCCTCCACTCGCCTCATTGCCGCCATTGGCAGGGATCGTCGAGCCGTTGGCCCCTCCATCACCGGGGCTGGGTGCGGAGCGCTGTGACACCACGGGCGGATGCTCTGGTTCGCCGCAGCCCACGTTCAACGACGAACACACGACCATCACCGACACCTGCCACCAGCTTCGCGACTGCACCACCAACGCAAGATAGCGAAGTCTACTGTGCCCAGCAAGCGGCGGTGCTGCATCGTCGCCGACTGCCGCCGAAGCGCGATCAAGGTCGGATTTTCATGCCTTCGAAACCTGGGCGCTCAAGCATTGATTGGCGTATTCGCCAGCAGGGCCGACAGTGCCTTGGCGTCCACGGGCTTGACCAGGTGCTTGTCGAAGCCCGCGTCGCGCGTGCGCTGTCGGTCGCTGTCTTGACCCCAGCCGGTCAGCGCCACGAGCAGCGCGGTCTCGCATCCGGGCGTCTCGCGGATGCGCCGAGCCGCCTCGAAGCCGTCCATGCCCGGCATGCCGAGGTCCAGCACGACCATGTCGGGCTGCACTTCGATGGCGCGCGCCAGGGCTTCGGCGCCGTCGTTGGCCGTCCACACGTCATGGCCGAAGAGCTGGAGGAGCTCGGACAGCATTTCCGCGGAGTCTTCGTTGTCGTCGGCCACCACGATACGCCTGCGCGCCCCGCTGGCCGGAGCCTCGTCCGCGTCCCGTGTCTTCGTCGGAAGTTCAGACGCCAGCGCCGGCAAACGCACCGTGAAAGTGCTGCCACGCCCCGAGCCCGCGCTGGCCACGTCCACCCGTCCGTCGTGCAGCGACACGAGGCGCCTGACCAGAGCGAGCCCGATGCCGAGCCCGCCCGAGTTCATGCCCTGATGCGAGCGCACCTGCGAGAACAGGTCGAACACTTGTTCGAGGCTTCCCTCTGGAATGCCAATGCCGTTGTCAATCACGCGAACCACCACACCTCCGGCCTCGCGCAGCACGGACACGTGGACCTCGCCGCCGGGTTCGGTGTACTTGGCCGCGTTCGACAGCAGATTCGTGAACACCTGTGACAGGCGGTCGAAGTCGCCCTCGAGTCGCAGGTCGGCGTCATCCTGCTCGACGACGAGCTGATGGCGTTGCTGACGGAAAATGTCGGACGTCGCCTCCGCGCTGCTGGCCAGCACTTCGCGCAGCGTGAGCTCACGCTTCTGAAGCTTGAGCTTGCCCGAGCTGATGCGACCCACGTCGAGCAGGTCGTCGACCAGCCGCACCATGTGCGAGAGCTGGCGCTCCATCATCGCGAAGGTGCGCTGCTGCGGGTCTCGTGTGTCGGTCTTGAGCCGTGTCAGGTGCAGCCCAGTGCGTAGCGGCGCGAGCGGGTTGCGCAGCTCGTGTGCCAGCGTGGCGATGAACTCGTTTTTGCGGCGATCGGCTTCGAGCAGAGCGAGCTCGGCGCGCTTCTTGGCCGTGATGTCGTTGAACAAGACGGCGACCCGGTGCCGCTCGGGCGCGTCCACGCGAAACGCGAAGACGTCGAAATAGCGGTCGAGCCCGCGGGCGGTGTTCTCGAAACGGATCGACTCGCCGGTCAGGGCGACGCGGCCATAGACGTCGAACCAGTGCTGTTCGTGCGTCGGGACGAGGTCGCGCACCCTGCGTCCCACCACGCCCTCGAGGCCCGTGTGGCGCTCGAGCGCGCGATTGGCCTCGATGAAGCGGTAGTCGCAAGGCTTGCCGTTCGCGTCGAAGAGCACCTCGATGATACAGAAGCCTTCGTCGATGGCGTCGAACAGCGTGCGGTAGCGTGCCTCGCTGGCTCGCAGCGCCGTCTCCTTGCTCTCGCGCAGCTCCTGCTCGGCCTTCACCTTCTGTGTGGTCTCCACGGCCGAGCAGAAGAAGCCGCTGATCTCGCCGTCGTCGTCGCGCAGCGGCGTCCAGCTGAAGGTGAACCAGCTCAGCGGTAGCCCCTTGCGCCCCTCGAGCGCCACGGGCTGATCGACGAAATAGTGCGACTTGCCCTGGAGCGTCGCGTCCACCATGGGTCGGTACTCTTCCCAGATCTCGGGCCACAGCTCGGCGTAGGGCCGGCCCAGCGCGCGCACGTGTTTGTCGCCCAGGACGGGAATGTAGCCGTCGTTGAACAGCGAGATGACGTCGGAGCTCCAGCCGATGTACGCGGGCTGGGGCGATGCGAGCATCAGCTCGACGACGGCACGCAGGCTGCGCGGCCACGTGTCCGTGGGGCCGAGCGCGGTGGCGCTCCAGTCGAACGCACGCATGCGAGCGCCCATCTCGCCTCCACCTCGAGGCCATTCGGAAGGCATCCTCGATCCTACCGTTCGATGCGTCGAAGTCGAGCGGCAAAGGACGGCGCACAGCGAGGCAAGAATGTACACCCCGCAGGGTGTGCCGCTGGCGGTCCGTCTGCGTCACGACTCAGCGCATCGTGATCTGCTGCTGAATCGTGAACGGCTCGCCCTTGAACTTGGGAATGATGGTCGAGCGCAGATGATCGAGAATGCAGCGAGCCACCGGGGCGCTGGCCACGGGCTCACCTTCCAGACGGGCGTCGCTGACACGCCCGTTCGCCGCAAAGGTGATGAAAGCCTGCGCGGTGCCCACGGCGTGGCCGTTGGGATGACAGCGCTGCGCCCGGTGGGCGGATACCGCCGTGAGCGCGAGCACGGTTCGCTTCGACACATCGGACGGAACCGGGCCGTCGTCTGCGATCGTCGCGCCTGGCGCAGCAGGGGAGGGCGCGGCGGGCGGCTCGGCGACCGTCGTGGAGGGAGCGGCTGCTTGGCTCGCTGCGCTCGCCGCTGGCGCGGTGACGGGCAACGGAGCGCTCGTCTTTGCCGGTTCCGCCGCTATCGGCGCCGCAGCCTGCTTTCGCGGCTGATGCAGTTCGCGAAAGTCCGTGCGCGACGAGACCAGGAAGGTAACGGCGGCGGCGGCCACCATGCTTGCTGCCATCAACGCCACACGTCTGCCCCGGTACGACGGGCTCAACGGCTCGTTCGTCACGGCTGGTTGGCTCGGGGGCGGCGGCGAAGGCTCCGCGGCAGTCGTTGGCTCGCTGACCCGAGGGATGACCACTGCAAGCGGTGTGAACGAGCGTTGGCCAGCGGCTGGGGGCGGGACAACGGGTGATGAGTCGCGCACGACGACGCTCGGTAGACTGGCTTCGGCCACCGGCGGCGGAGGCGCCGGGACACGCGGCGACGCTGCTGCTCGCGATGGTGGTGGTGGTGGCACAGGCGCCGCGACGGCAGGCGGTTCGGGAAGCTCGGAGACCGCGGAGACTTCCTGGATCTCTTCGACGGGCGGCGGACTGGGCGGCGGAGCTAGCTTGTTCCCAGGCAGCGGTGTGCGCTTAATGGGGCGCGGCGGCGAAGGATTCGGGGTGAACGACCGCCGCGGCTCCCCCGATAGCGGCGTGCGCGGCGTGGGTGTGAGCGGACGGCTTGCCCCCCCAGCCTTGGTCCCATCGACGGGCATCGGTTTCTGGCAGGCTTTGCAGCGCAGCGTCACCTTGCGCCCGGCGATCCGCTGATTGAACGCGTCCGTGGAGACCACGGTTTGCTTGCTGCACGACGGGCACTGGAACACGTACGACATGGGCGCGGCTCCTGTCCTGGTGATCACCAGGATACGTGCCGTGAGATGGCAGCGCCATCGGTGCAATAGTTGGAGATCCAAATATGTAGGATGGAGAAGACCTGCCGACGTCGTGGCCCGATGCGCGACGTGACGGCACCTCCGACTACATCGTCCGGCCAGGCTCGGGGAAGACGACGGCTGGAAAGCCCGGAGAAGATACGGGGCTGGCATTCGGCGAGGGTGACTGGTACCGATCGCTCGTTTCGGTGCCACTGGAGGTGACCTCAGCATGACCGAGCGCGTTCTCACCGCCGTAGTCGACGACAGGATCTGGATCCTGGAGCGCCCCGTGTGGTTCAGCGGGGTACGCCAGCGCGTCCACACCACCGTCGTACGCCTCGACGACGGCAGCTTGCTCCTTCACAGCCCGGCTCCCGTCAGCGATGAGCTGGCAGCGGAGCTAAAAGCCCTGGGTCCGGTGCGCTGGCTGGTGGTGCCGAACTGCTTTCATCACCTCGGAACACCCGCGGCGGCGGCCCGTTTCCCCGAGGCGCAGGTGGTGGGACCCGCGTCGGCGCTCGCGCGGAACAAGGCGTTGAGACTCCACATGGATATCCACGACGCCCAGCTCGGGGCGCAGTTTCCCGAGCTCGAGTGCTTGCCACTTCAGGGCGTGCCGTTTCTCGACGAGACCGTGCTCTACCATCGGCCGACGCAAACCCTGCTGGGCGCCGACATCGTCCTTTGCCCGAACGCCAGAGACCACTGGAGCATGCGTTTTGCCGCGCGCCTTCTCGGCTTCTACGAGCAGGTGCGCGTCCCCTACGACGTCAAAAAGAAGATTCCGGACAAGGCTGCGGCCGCGCGCTCCATCCGCGCCATGCTGGAGCGACCGGCCCGACGCCTCATCGTCGGGCATGCCGACGTCATCGAAGAAGGTTGTCGCGATCGCCTCGCAGAAGCTTGGCGAATGGAAGGCGTGGAGCTCTAGCCGCCGTGCCTTCAGCGCGCCTTGACGGTACGGAGCGGCGCTTGTTTGGTAGTGCGTGTGGGTGGCGGTGTCGCAGCCCGACTCGCTTGGGCGCGTTTCAAGGTGATGTTGACGCTGTTGTAGTTGCCGTCGAC
>DATLIL010000593.1:0-4883 GCA_035539475.1 Polyangiaceae bacterium | reverse complement strand
CGAGCAAGCCGTCGCGCTGCAGGTGCTCGAGGCTGACCAGGAGGGGGCTCGCCGCGAAGGTGGAGGGGCTGTCGTACGGCGAGTTGCCCCCACCGGGCGGCGTGATCGGCAGCATCTGCCACCAGCGCTGACCGGAGTCCGCCAGGAAGTCGACGAAGCGGTGCGCCTCCGGCCCCAGGTCACCGATGCCGTACGGGCCAGGCAGGGAAGTGGGGTGCAGCAGGATGCCGCACGCGCGCTCGTTGAGGGGGCTCTCGCTCATCGTGTTGCGAGGCGAATCAGCCGTCCGCCTCCTCACTGGCTTTCGGGCGCAACAGGCTGAGCACGATCGAACCGAACAGCACCACCGCTATCACGCACAGCGAGAGCAGCGAGGGCAGTTTGTACCACATGGCGACCACCATCTTGGTGCCGATGAAGAGCAGGATGATGCTGAGGCCAGCGCTCAGGTAGTGGAAGCGCCCCATCATGCCGCTGATCACGAAGTAGAGCGCGCGCAGGCCCAGGATGGCCATCACGTTCGACGTGTAGATGATGTAGACGTCGTTCGAGAGCGCAAGAACGGCGGGCACGGAATCCACCGCGAACAGGAGGTCGGTGAATTCCACGACGATCAGCACCACCAGCATCGGCGTCGCCAGGCGCACGCCGTCCTTGACCACGAAGAAGTGGTTGTCGTGGTACTCGGGCGTCGTGCGCAGGTACTTGCGCGCCATCTTCAGCGCGAAGTTGTCCTCCGGGTCGACCGAGTCCTCTTTCTGGAACGCCAGCTTCAGGCCCGTGAAGATCAGAACGAGGCCGAAGACGATGGTCAGCCAGTGGAAGCGAGTGAGCAGCGCCGTGCCCGCGGCGATGAAGATGCCGCGCATCACCACGGCGCCCGCGATGCCCCAGGTGAGGATCCGCTGCTGCTGGTACTCGCTGACCTTGAAGTAGTTGAAGAGGACGAGGAAGACGAACAGGTTGTCGACGGAGAGCGACTCCTCGACCAGGTACGCCGTCAGGTAGGTAATGGCGGCGTTCCCGCCCTGGCGGACATATACGAAGACCGTGAAACCCAACCCCGCCAGCACGAACAGCAGGCTGCGGATCGACGCTTCTCGGAACGAGATGTGCGCCTTGGGTTTTCCGAAAAGCAGCCTGTCGAGCAGCAGCGAGGCCAGCACCACGCCCACGAACACGACCCAGTCGATGGTGGTCTCGCTACCGAACATGCAAGGGGCCCTTGCTATCACGAGGCCTGCGGGCATGCTATATCCGGCGACGGCAGAATTCGGATGACTCGCGAAATTGCGCTTTCAACCATCATTGCCGTCACGCTCGTGGCGGTCCCTGCCTGCAACAAGACGCCGGAGCCGCCAGCCGGTTCGAACGGCCCCAGCCTGCTCGCCATGGGGTCGGCGACTACCAAGCCGGCGACCCCCGCGGTCGCGCCCAGCGCGCTGCCCATGGGCATCACCTGGGAAGACCCGGCGGACTGGCCGCGCGAAACCAAGCAGCGGATGATGCGCAAGGCCACCTACACGGTGCCGCGCGCCAAGGGTGACACGGAGGACGGCGAGCTCGCGGTTTTCTATTTCGGTGCCGGTCAGGGCGGCGCCATCGAAGACAACGTGCAGCGCTGGATCAAGCAGTTCGACAAGCGCAAGCCGGAGGAGCCGCGCCGCGCCGATCGCAACGCCAACGGTCTCACGCAGCATACCGTCGAGATCGACGAGGGCATCTACGACCCCGGTGCGATGGCCGGCGGCAAGAAGCCCATGCCCGGTTATGCGCTCGTCGGCGCCATCGTCGAGTCGCCGACCGGCAACTACTTCTTCAAGCTCACCGGCCCCAAGGCCACGGTCAAGGCCGCCAAGACCAAGTTCTACAAGCTGCTCGACAGCATCAAGACGGGCTGACGATCCAGCCGGCCGCTGCTCTCTTTCGCAGACAACGCGACAGCAGCACGAAGCCGGCGACGGCCGCCGGGACGCTCAGCCACTGAGCCATGTCGAGGCCCCACAGCAGGTCCGGCGGCTCCGGTTCTTTCAGGAATTCGATCAAGAAGCGGCCGCTGAAATAGAACGCGAGCGCCAGGCCGGTCAGCGCGCCCCGCGGACGTTTTTCGGCGCCCCAGCGGCGGTCCGCCACGACCAGCACGGCGAGCACGAGTAGGCCGAACAGCGCCTCGTAGATCTGCGTCGGGTGCCGCAATAACTCCGGATCGCCGTCGCGGCGCAGGAAGGCGAAACCCCAGCTGCCATCGGTTGGCTTGCCGACGATTTCGGAGTTGAACAGGTTGCCGATGCGGAAAAGCACGGCTCCCAGGAGCGCCGAGAACACCAACCGATCAGTGCCCTCCAGCAGTGGGATCGCCCGTCGCCGCGTGAACAGCACCATGGCCAACGCGAGCCCGATCACTCCGCCATGGCTGGCCAGCCCGCCCTGCCAGATCTGGAGCGCCCAGGCAGGGTGGGAGATGAACTTCTCGAAGTCGTAGAAGAGCACGTGTCCGAGCCGAGCACCGATCAGCATGCCGGGGATGCCGTAGCTCAAGAAGTCTCCGGCCTCTTCCACGTCGCCGCCGCCGCGCCGCAGCTGCCACGACAAGAGCGCGTAGCCGCCCAGGAACGAGAGCAACACGCACGCGCTGTAGTAGCGGAGCTCCCCTCCGTCGCCGCGGAAAAAGACAGGGTCGGCGTCCCACAGGACCTTGGGTAGCGAGCTCAGAGCCATCGCATGAGCCCTCCGAGCACGACGCAGAGCGCCTCGAGCCCGTCCAGACCGAAGGGAGCCTCGCGCCGCACGCTCCAGTTCAAGCGATTGATGGCGAGCTGCACCGGGACGATGACCCAGACCGGTGAGAACAGCAGGCGAACGTAGGCGGGCTGCTGCTGCGAGCTCAGCACCAGAAACTGAAACAAGATGGCCAGGATGATTGGCACCGCGACGCCGCGTACGCCGTTGTGCCTGCACTCGCGGTGCACTGCCGGGAACAGGCAAAACGTGTAGCCGCCGGCAAAGACCGCGCGCCAGAACGGGCTGATGCGATAGCCGGTCGCCTCGTGCACGGAGCGCCAGAAAGGCTCGCGCGAGTAGCCCCAGGCTCGGCGATAGGCCTGCCAGTTCCGGTACATCCAGTACGCGCAATAGAGCCAGCCGCCGATCACACCGAAGACGACGACCTTGGCTACCGACGTTGGTACGAACCAGCCCGCATGGTCCGGCTCGCCGACGTTCTCCTCTGCCGCGCCTTCGTCCTTCGCCTCGGCCACCACGCGGCAGAGCTTAGATCATCTGCTGCGGCTCGGGGCGATCCTCGGCGCGCCGGGAGGTGCCGAGCAGGCGCAGGCCGAGATCGAGGCGGGTGAAGGCGACCATGGCCAGGAGGATGATGACGACGCCGGCCAGCGCCAGCCAGCGGTTGTACGTCGTCTTGACGTAGACGCTGCCCTCGCCGGGCTTGGGCGTGACCTTGGGATCGACGGGCAGCCCGTAGCGGCGCGCCAGGCTCACGATCTGCGTGATGTGCACGACCGGTACGCCGCGCTGGAGAAAGCGCTGCATCACGGAATCGACCGACGCGGCGCCGCGCGGCGCGGACAGGTTCACGCCCGGCTTGAGCTGCTTCTTGCCGATGTAGGTGCCGACCGAAGCGGAGCCACCGCCGATGTTCAGGTAGGCGCGGATCGGCTTGCCCTGAGCGAGCTCGCCGTAGACCTGCATGCGCAGATCGATGGCATCCGCCAGCGACTCGGCGTCGACCTTGCGCAGGCCGTGGCGCTGAATCGCGGCGTCGAGCAGCGCCTGGCCCTGCTCGGGCATGCCGAAGCCGCGATCGTCGATGCCGCCGCGCGATGCCGCCGGAGCGCGGAAGCGGATCAGGCCCTTGTCGACGAGCAGCTTCTCCATGTCCAGCCACAAGAGCTCGGGCAGGTTGGCGCCGAACTCGCTGGCCGAGGCGCTGACGATGATCAGCGGCTTCACCTCCAGCGTCTGCATGGCGGCGTAGGCCGCGACGTTCATCCCCGGAAAGGAGCCCGAGACGCCGACCGCCACTTGATCGCCGCGCTTGACGCCCGCTTCGCGCAGCATCTGCACCAGCACGGCGGCGAAGTTCGGGTTGTTGGCGGTGCGCTTGGAGCTGAGCTCGCCCGTGTTGGAGGTGACGGGTGAGTAGGCGATGCCGATCAGGCCGCTGCCGGCCGGATCGATCGCGGTGTCGATGGGGAGATCGCGCGCCACGCGCTCCTCGCGGATGACACGCATGGATTCGGCGGCCAGCGCCGCCGCCGCGACCTTCTGCTCGTAGTTGGGCTGTTTCTGCTGCACCGGCAGCTTTTCGACCGCGAACAGCAGGCAGCTGGCGAGCGCGGCGATCAGCGCCAGGGCGCGGCGCGACACGCCGCTCGGCCGGAAGTAGAGGCGCTTCACGTGGCGAGCTCCACGCCGATCGCGACCAGCAGCAGGCGCACCACGATCGACGCGGTGAGCAACGTCGAGAGCGTCTCGATCACGCCCTGGCGATCGAGCCAGAGCGCGATCAGGCCTGGAATGACGTAGCCGATTAGCCTGAGCTCGACGCCTGCGGGCGTGACGAAGTCGCCCGCGGCGCTGTGCAGCACCGCGGCCACGAGGTAACCGACGAGCAACGTGAGCACGGTGCGCCGCCGGCCGTAGATGATGAGCAGCGACGAGAGCGCGTGCACGAGCAGGAAGGTGGCCAACCCTGCGCCAACGGTGACGGCCACGTCGACGGGTCGGTCCAGGCTGAGCGCCAGATAGCCGGGCACGACCATGCCGCCCGCGGCCAGGCCGAAGGTCTCGGCGAAGATCAGGCTGACGGCCAGGCCGACGCCGATGGCCAGGGGCAAGAGCTCGATCACGTCGCAGCCTCCAGC
>DATLIL010000592.1:0-2700 GCA_035539475.1 Polyangiaceae bacterium | reverse complement strand
GTCCAGGGACCATCGATCATCGTGTCGGTGCTGTCGGGGTCTTTCGTGCCGGAGACTTCCATGTGACGCTCGACCATGACGCCCTGCACGAGATCGCCGGGCGCGACCTGAGCGCAGCCGGCAGTGGGGTTGACTGCCGTGATGTCGATCGGCTCGTTCTCGCTGCCAGCCGCACCAGCGTCTCCCCCCGATCCGGCTCTACCTGTGCCCGCCGCACCGCCTGCGGTCGGCATGCCGCCCTGCGCCGTTCCCGCTTGCCCGGCCGCGCCGCCCTGAACTTCGCTGCTGCCGCCCGCTGGGAGAGCACCTGAGCCGCTCTCGCCCGAGCCGCCGCTCGAACCCATGCCGCCTGTGCCAGCTGGAGCATCGTCCACGGCTGCGCCGAGGCAGCCGACCAGCAAGAGTGCAGGCACGCCCGTCAACCAGGAAAGCTGGATCGTCACCCGCGCGACGGTACCGCAATCCCGAGACGCTACCTGGTGCAAGAAATTACATCACTCGTTCGAGCGCCAGCTGGCGGTGTTCACGGCTCGAATCGCTTCACGCAGGCGGCGCTGCCGAGGACGATCTCGCAGCCAAAGTCGTCGGGGCAGGCGATGTCGGCGCAGGTCAGCGCAGGCGCGAGTGGTGCGACGCAGGCACAGACTTCAGGGTTCTCGTCGAAGACCATGTCGTCGGGGCAGTCCTTGCCGGAGCAGGTGCACAAGCCGGGACACTCGCCCACGGTGCAGTCATCCGTGTCGTCGTCGATGCAGAGCGTGAGCGGTGGCCCGCAGCTGAAGTCGGGCGGCGCTGGCATGCAGCTGTCCCACGGCCTGCACTCGGCAGCGAGCAAACACGGTTCTGCGCCTGCTTCGCAGCCGACGTCGACGAGCGCGCAGTAACCGTTGTTCTCGATGCAACGCGGCGTGCAGAATCCGTCGCTGGCCGTGACGACCTGACCCGATCCGCCCCCGCCGGAACCTGCCGTTCCCGCCGTTCCCGCCGTTCCCGCCGTTCCCGCCGACCCTGCTGTCCCGGCCGTTCCTGAGGATCCGCCAGGCGTATTGCCACCATCGCCGCCAGTGCCGGCGCTGCCTCCCGAGCCCGTCCCGGCACTCGCCCCGCTGCTCGAGCCGGAGGTTGCGCCCGCTCCACTGCCGGAGGTTCCTCCGCTCGCATCGTCACCGCCGTCTTCTTCTTCTCCGCCATTGCAACTCCAGCAGAGCAGCGCAGCGGGCAGCACGAGCAGCACGGAAAGCAGGCGAGAGCAGCGCATGGCGGCCTCTATACCATGGCTGCCGAATCGAACTGGCGAGAGCTCGAGTCGACGCACTCTCGATCACACGAGCCAAGTGGGTCTTGGTTTCCAGAGCGGTGTAGATCCGTGAGCACTTTTTTTTCGAGAGCACGTATTTTTTCGAGCGTCGTATTTCCCGGTGGGAAGCCTGGCCATGGCGAGAATGTGTGTTGACCTGCGACTTCCGCGTGCGTTACACCCCCGCGCTGGGAGCGAGGTTTTCAGTGCGGGCATTCAAGTCGCGGGCGGTTTCCGTGTGCATCAACCTGGCGTTTTTGCGGTGGTTTATGGCCGCTGCAGCGCTGTTCGTCATGGGCTGCGCGGGCGCGCACGACGGCGAAGAGGACGTCGGCAGTGTTTCGCTGGCCACGACGTCGGACTCGTGCGTCAGCGCGGCACTGGCCGGTGAGTGTCGCTACTCGCCGGTCAAGGCTTACGCCTCGAGTGTCGAGAGCTCGAGCCTCGGCGCGGACAAGGCCATCGACAACAGCTGCAGCACGCGCTGGTCGAGCCAGTTCAGCGATCCGCAGTGGCTCAAGGCCGATCTGGGCACGAGCCGGCCGCTCTCGCGCGTCATCATCCACTGGGAAAGCGCAGCCAGCTCCAGCTACGAGATCCAGATTTCCGATGACGCCGCGAACTGGACCAAGGTGGCGACCAACAGCAACGCCACGATCAGCGGCAGCGGCAACTCGCGCGTGGACACCATCGCGGGTTTGACGGCGACGGCTCGCTACGTACGCATCTACTCCACCAAGCGCACGACCTCTTACGGCAACTCCGTCTTCGAATTCGAGGTCTTCGGTACGGATTGCGGCGCACCGGCCGGCTGCTCGCAAATTCCGGTCTTCCCGGCGAGCGCCGCGGCTTCCTCCGTCGAGCACTCCGCGAAGGGCCCCGAGAAGGCCATCGACGGCTCGCTCTCCACGCGCTGGAGCAGCTCCGCTTCCGATCCGCAGTGGCTGCGCCTGGACCTCGGCGAGTCACAAGCCGTCTCGCGCGTCGTCCTCAACTGGGAGGCGGCCTCGAGCTCCAAGTACGAGCTGCAGGTCAGCGAGTCGACCTCGGGCCCCTGGACCACGATCGCCAGCCGCAGCGATAGCCGCGTCGGACCGCGCACGGACGACGTCAACAACCTGGTCGGCACCGGCCGTTACCTGCGCCTCTACTCTACCAAGCGCACCACCCAGTACGGCGTCTCGCTGTACGAGGTGAAGGTCTACCGCCAGAGCTGCGACGCTTGTGATCAGCTCCTGACCCCGAGCGTCACCGACGCCTCCTCGAAGGAATCGGACGCTTACAACGCGACCAAGGCGACGGACGGTGATCTCGGTACTCGCTGGTCGAGCTCCTTCAGCGACCCCCAGTGGCTGCGGCTCGATTTCGCGCAGAAGCGCCGCGTGAAGCAGGTCCTCATCAAG
>DATLIL010000591.1:0-8785 GCA_035539475.1 Polyangiaceae bacterium | reverse complement strand
GCCGTGGTCGTGCTCTTCACGAGCCCGAAGTCGAGCACCTTCAGTACGTCGCTGCGGGTGCCCATCTGGCTCAGGATCATGTTCGCGGGCTTGATGTCGCGGTGCACCAGGCCTCGTGCGTGGGCCTCGTGCAGCGCTTCTCGCCTCCGGCTCCCACAAGGCTCGTCAGCAGGTCAGGTTGTCGCCGGTGCTCACGCCGAGCAACCCACAAAACTGGGTATAGAAGTCGACGCGTGCCTGGACACCTTCGCTCGGGCCCCCGCCACACTCCACCGATCCGTTGATGCTGCGAATGGTCTCGCCGAAGCCGTGGGCGTTCACCATGGCGTCGTGTGGAGTGTAGCTGCCCGCTCCCGTTTGGGTATTCCAGAACCAGAGCCCGGTGGCCCAGGCAATCGTCGGGTCTTGCGCCACGAGCTCCGGCTGCGCGCGCAGATCGATACCGAGCGCGGTGCCCGCCATGCAGTAGTTGTAGTTCCAGGAGATCTGGATCGGGCCGCGGCCGTAGTACTGTTTGCCCCCTTCACACGGGCACGAGTCGCTCGGCTGGCAGTAAACATCCTTGGCGATCTGCTCGATGTAGATCAGGTGGCCCGTCTCGCGCGCCACGTTGGCCAGGAACGCGGCCGCCTCGCGCTTGCGGTCGTCGAGCGTGCCGGTGCTGGCGAACGCAGGGTACTCCGACGCGGCGTTGACCAGGCCCTGGTAGGTGTAGAACGAGTCGCGATCGGGGAACATCTGGTTGAACAGGCTCTCGCTCACGACTTCCGTGAAGCCGCTCGTTCCCACGGGACCAGTGCCGCCGGTGCCCGTGCTGCCGCCGCTGCCGCTGCCGCCGTTGCACTCGTAGGGTTCCCAGAAATACGTGCTGATCGTCGGGTCGTAGCCCGGGTTCTCGAATTCCGCGACGTAGTAGTTGCCGTCCGGCGCGTAGAGCACGACGTCGCCCGGAACGTAGGTCGTGCCGGCGACCCAGGCCTCGCCGCACATTTCCGTGGTGCCGCTGCCAGCCTGGCCCGCTCCGCCGGTGCCGCCGCCGTTGCTGCCGCCAATGACCGTTCCCGTTCCGCCCGTGGCTCCACTGCCTGTCGTACCGGCTTGCGATGTCGAGCCTCCAGCGCCGGGGTTCGTTCCACCGCTGGCTCCGCCTCCGGAGCCACCCGCAGAGCTGGCCGCGGCTCCCGTCGGGGGCTGGCTTTCGCTGTCCTGGCCTCCACAACCGCCGAGCATCGTCAGCTGGGTGGACGCCCAAAACATCATAGGCACGCGCTTCATGCCTTCATGGTTAACGAGCGGCGCGCGGTCCGTGCGCGTGCTTCGTCTCCGAGTTCTGTTCAGTTCGAAACTCGAGCCTGCGATCTTTTCACTAACCCGTAAGTGTTCAGTCGCTGCAGAAAATGAGCCGCCAATGTCGTACCTGGTAACCCACCGCGAGGTGGTGCCATTGGTCTGCATTGAGTAACCCATGAGGGTGATCGCGCCGGCGCCCTTGGTCGCGAGAGCCCCCCCGTTGCGCCGGAAAACCCCCGCACGAGGCGCCGGGCGGGCGTTTGGTGGTAGACTCGGGCCATGGTCGTGGGCGCTGGCACTGATCGCAAGATCTGGTTCGCGGCCGCCCTGTTGCTGGCCTGTCAGGGGGAGGGCCCCAGTGCCCGCTCGTCCGACCAGTCGCCGGCGGCCATCCAGCCCGGACCTTCGCCGATCCGACGCCTCAATCGCTTCGAGTACAACAACACCGTGCTGTCGCTTCTGGGCGACGCCTCACTGCCTGCCAATAGCTTTCCACCCGAAGAGGCAGGCAACGGTTTTGGTAACGATGCCACGGCCCTCGGGGCGTCACAGATCCTCGTCGAACGCTTTGCGACGGTGGCGCAGGAGCTCGCCAGCGTGGCGACGAGCCCGGAGCGCCTGGCCGAGCTCGCTGGCTGCGAGCCCGACGGCGAGGAGGAAGAGCTCGATTGTGCAGCGCGGTTCATCACGGATTTCGGGCTGCGCGCCTTTCGCGGTCCGCTCGCCGACGAGGAACGGGAGCGCTTCATCGCGCTGTTCGAGAAGAGTCGCGCCGTCCGCGGTTTTGCGGGCGCCATCGCCGACGTCGTCGCGGTCATGCTGCAGAGCCCGCGGTTTCTCTATCGCGTGGAGCTCGACGGCCCGACGCTGGAAGACGGTAGCGTTGCTCGGCTGAGCTCGTACGAGATGGCGTCGAGGTTGTCGTACTTACTGCTCGGGTCCATGCCCGACGACGAGCTGTTCGAACTCGCGGGACGCGATGCGCTCCAGACGCACGAAAGTGTGCTCGCCCAGGCTCAGCGCTTGCTCGGCGACCCGCGCTCGCACGCGGTGGTCAGCCACTTTCACCTCAGCCTGTTCGGACTGGCTGGGCTCGATGCCCTGCAGCGCAGCCGCATCACCTATCCGAACTTCACGACGGAGCTCGGGCCGTTGATGCGGCGCGAAACCGAGGCCTTTCTGGAGCACGCCGTGTGGTCGGGTGAGGGCACCTTCGCCAGTCTGCTTTCGGCCGACTACACCTTCCGCAACGCTCGGCTCGCCGAGTTCTACGGGGTTCCAGGGCCGAGCGGCGAAGAGTTCGAGCTCGTGTCGCTCGAGGCGGAGCCGCGCCGCGGCTTCTTGACTCAGGCAGGGCCCATGGCCGCGCTCACGCCTGGCGCTTCGACGAACCCGGTGATTCGTGGCGTCTACGTGCGCAATCGCCTGTTCTGCGATCCTCCTCCCGATCCCCCGGCGTCGCTGATGGTTCAGGAACCTCCACCCAACGCGGCACCCACCGCGCGCGAGCGCTTTGCCAGCCATCGCACCGAGGCGGCCTGCAACAACTGTCACGCCTTCATCGATCCCCTGGGGCTCCCGTTCGAGAACTACGACGGGCTCGGCCAGTGGCGAGACGCGGAAAACGACGTGGCGATCGACTCGAGCGGCGATCTGGTCGGAACCGACGTGGAGGGGCCGGTCGGCAATGCGGTCGAGCTGGTGCAGAGGATCGCTCGCAGCAAGCAAGCCCATCGCTGCTACGCGAACAACTGGATGTCGTATGCGTATGGCAGAGGTTTTGCGCCCGAGGACGATGCCATGCGCACGGAGGTCGAGGCGGCCTTCGCTGACGGCGGTGACATCCTCGAGCTCATCGTGGCCCTGACTCAGACGGATGCCTTCATGTACCGGAGCGTGGAGGCACCATGAAGCGCCAGCGACTCTCCAGGAGGACCGTGCTGCGCGGCGTGGGAGGAGCGAGCCTGGCGCTGCCGCTGCTGGAGGCCATGCACGACGACCGCGAAGCGCTGGCTGCTCCTGCAGCGGCCAAGCGCTTTCTCGTCTATTACACGCCCGGCGGCACGATTCGCGACGCCTGGTTGCCGCAGGGCTCGGAGACGAACTTCGCGCTCGGGCCAGTGCTTGCTCCCCTCGCCGATATGCAGGACCAGTTGCTCGTCATCGACGGGCTCGACCTCAAGGTCACGGTCGAAGGTCACGGGCATCCGCACAGCCGTGGCATGGGCGGCGTGCTGACGGGACAGCCGCTGGGCGCCGGGCCCTACGAGACGTGTCAGGGCAAGGCCGGTTTCGCGCTCGGGCCATCGCTGGATCAGGTGCTGGCCGAGCCGTTGAAGGTGGGACGCAAGCTGGCTTCGCTCGAGGTCGCCATCAACTGGCCGACGGATCGCCGCGACGGCGGCAAGGCTGCGCCCACGAACTGTCTCAACTTCTCCGGGCCCAATCAGGCCGTGCCCATGACGATCGATCCGCGTCAGGTCTGGGATCGCCTGTTCAAGGCCCTGGCGCTCGATCCGGCGGAGCGCACGGCCGAGACCGAACATCAACTTTCTCTGATCGACGCGGTGGGCGAGGAGTATCGGCGGCTATTGCCGCGCCTGGGTCAGGCCGATCGCCTCAAGCTCGAGGAACACCTGTCGCGCATCGAAGAGCTGGAACGGAGCGCCCGTGCGGAGCCCGCGCTCGGGCCAAACTGCGTGATCCCCGCTGCGCCGTCAGGCCTGGGCGACACCGAACAAGGGCAGATGGGCGAGGTGGGGGACCCCGAGCAATTCAACACGATCTTGGACGCGGCCATGCCGGAGCTGGGCAAGACCATGATGGATCTAGTGGCCACGGCTTTTGCCTGCGACCTCACCGCGGTGGCCACGGTGCAGTGGTCGGACTCGCAAGCGTACAACACGTTTCCCTGGCTCGAGCTGGACGAGAACCATCACGCGTACCAGCACGGCCACATGTACGAGCCGGACGTGCTCACTCGCATCTACACCTGGTACGCAGAGCAGTTTCGCTACATGCTCGGCGCGCTGTCGCAGGCCGGCGTGCTGGACGAAACGGTCGTGTTGTGGGTGAGTGAGATCCAGCACCCGCAGACCCATGCCCAGGACAACATGCCCTTCATCGTGGCCGGCGGCGGGCAAGCGCTGAGCAAGGGGCGCTTCGTGCAGTACCCGAACCTGCCGCACAACGACCTGCTCTGTGCTCTCGCCAACCTCTACGGTCTCGAGCTCGAGACGTTCGGCAAGGCCGACTACTGCAAAGGCCCACTCGCTGGTCTGACGTGAGGCGATCCCTTAGGCGACCGAGCCAGGGCTCGTGAGCGCTTTCTGTCGCTAGATTCTTCGTGATGAAGCTCGGCTGATACCAGAACCATTAGTGCTCGATGGTTCGCCGCTGCCGGGCTGCTCTTGCCGTTGCGACGATAGTTTTCAACCTGGCTTGCTCGAGCACTTCGCCCGAGCCCGATGGTGGTGTGGGGGGCGCGCCTCCCGTCGCCGGCGGCTCTGCGGGGACCGGTGGAACGCCCTTGTCGAGCGGCGGCGCAGCGGGGACGAGCGCAGGGTCGAACGCTGGGGGCGCCGGGGGAGCGGGCAGCGGAGGAGTGGGTGGTACACCCGGAGGGACGGGCGGCGTCGGTGGCACCACGGGCGGCGCTGGTGCGGCCAACGGCGGCGCTGGAGGAGCGGGCGGCTCGGAGCCGCTGCCCCCGGACGGCAGCTGGTCGTACACGGAGTGTGACAACGTCGAGTATCCGGACATCGACAGCAACAACGGCACCTTTCCGCCCGGATCGTGCCCGCCGCCTGCCGAGCTCACGCCGCAGTGTCCGGGTGGTAGCAAGCTCGCTGTCGCCGGCGCCGAGGCGTCGACGTTCGAAACCGCGTTCCCTCATCCGCCGGAGTACGCGATCGACGAGCACCTGACGACGCGCTGGTCGAGCGAGGTCGGTCCGACGGCGACGTTGACGCTCGATCTCGGCTCGAAAAAGACGTTCAAGCGCCTGTACCTCCTGTGGGAGCTCGCGCATGGCGCCGACTACGACATCGAGACGTCCGACGACGGGGTCAGCTGGTCCCCGCTGGTGATGAAGCGTGGCGGCGACGGCTTTCAAGACGTTCACCAGGTGTCCGGCGACGCGCGCTACGTGCGCATGAACGGCATCGAGCGCGGCTCGACCGGCGACGTGCCGCAGTGCTGCGCCGCACCCGGCACGCTGCACGGTTACTCGCTCTTCGACTTCACCCTCTGCTCCGAAGGTTGACCATGAAGTACGTTGCAAGTCTGTCCGTGCTCCTGCTGGTCGCGACCGTGTCCGAGCCGGCGCACGCAGCCGTGATCTGGACGGGGGATTTCGAGAGCGGCGACCTCAGTCAGTGGGACGGCGTCACCAACGAAACCAAGGGCGATCGCGTCAATATCGAGATCGTCGAAGACATCGTCACGCAGGGCACCAAGGCTTGCCGCTTCGAGATCCACGGCGACGACGACTTTTCCAACACCCAGAGCCGCACACAGGTCACGCGGCGCAGCGAGCGGACGGGTGAGGGTCAAGACGTCTACATGGCCAAGTACGTGCTGATGCCGGCGGACGCGAAGGTCCGCAATCAGATCCAGTACTGGGAGTCGGACGGCTACAAGAACAACGTCGACTTCTGGGTGGAACCGAAGGAGGGCGGCGGCACCACCATCAACTTCGGCACGGGCTTGCTGGGTGCGGACGTACACTGGACGGCCGATCTGACGCTCAATCAGTGGCACCTCGTCGCGCACCACATCCACTGGTCGCAGGACGCGTCACAGGGCAGCATCAGCGTCTGGTACGACGGAGTGCTCGTCGTCGACGCGATCAAGCTCGCGACCAAACCCGACAATCAATCGCTCTTCACGCAGCTCGGCTTTCACCGCGCCGAGCGCGACGATCTCGTCGACGTCATCTATATCGACGGCGTGATCGAGGCGGACTCGGAGGTCGACATCACGTCCTTGCCGGTTCCCACGATGGCCAGCGGCGGCAGCGGCGGCGCGGGGGGAGGGGGCGGCCTCGGCGGAACGGCCGGCGGAGGTGCAGCTGGAACGGGCGGCACCGACGCGGGTTCGGGCGGCATGCCCGCAGGCGGCTCCAGCGCAGGCGTACCGACCGCCGGCGGAACCGGGGGCGCCGGGCTAGCAGGCAGCGGGGGCAGCGTCGTCGCCCCTACGCCGCCCGTCGCTGCGGCGACCAGCGACGACGGCGGTGGCTGCTCGCTGCGCTCTCCACGAGGCAGCAACACGGGTTTCGCTGCACTGCTGTTCGGCGCCGTGCTCCTGGCTCGTCGTCTGCAGCGCCGGCGCTAGCGTTGCGCGAGCCTCGTGGTGCAGATTGTGCCACGCTGTGCCGAACTGTGCTGCGCGCCGCGACGTCGCTTCGTGAATCGCGAACTTTGGACGCGATGTCGCCGTTGAGTCGTATGGCATGGGACTTGCGAATGTCCCTGCGCGGTGAGGCAGCAGCAGGTGACAGAAGTGGGCACGGCAGTACCCACTGGGGATCTCGAATCGTCCCAAGCGACGGCGTTTCGCGCTGTCCTCGAGACCTTTACGACGCACGGAAAGCTCAGGTTGTTCGCGCTGCTGGCGTACGGCATCGGGCTCACGCTTCGTTACAAGTACGTCGTCGCTCACCACCCACGGCACCACGCGACTTCCGACGCCGGGGAGCTGGTTCAGCTCGCCGATCGGCTGCTGTCGTCGCCGAAAGCTCAGGCGATCAGCGATACCATCTGGCCTCCGGGCGCGTCTGCGATCCTGGCCTGGCTGAAGGCGTTCGAGCCGACGTTGGGCTTGGCCGCGCTCGTCCAGGTCTTGCTCAGCGCGACGATGCCGTTGCTCGTTGCGCACACGGCCTGGCTCGTCGCCGGCTCGCGCGCCGCGAGCTGGGCGTTGATCCTCTCGGCGCTGCACCTGGGCTTCATCCACTACGGGGGCTTTTTCCTCTCGGAACAGCTCTTTCAGTTCGCCGTCGCCGTTGCGGTGTGGCTGAGTGTCGCTGCCCTACGTCTGGCCGAAGAGGCAGCCATCAGCGCCGAGCCGCGCTCGAAACGCCTGCTGCGCTTCGGCCTGCTGGGCGCGGCACCGGGGCTCGCGTGGGGCTTCGCCTCGAGTATTCGACCGAACGCGGCGCCCATTGCCCTCCTGGTCGGCGCGCTGCTGGCGATTCATGCCTGGCAACGCCGCGAAGGCTTTCGCTTCTACCTCATGGGCGGAGGTCTGGTGGCGATGCTGCTCGTGCTCGCTCCGCTGGCGCATCGCTGCAGCGCCCTGAGCGGCTCGTTCTGTCCAGTGTCCAACAACGTGGCCATGAACATTGCGCTCGGACAGGCGGGTGAACTGGGCGGGCTGGAATTTCGCAGCCCACAGCACCCGGAGCTCTCCACGACGTGGTTTCCTCCAGCGTTGCTCCATCACGGCTACACCAAGACGGAGCAAGTGCCCGCCGCCATCTACGAAACGGGGGCGCTCTTGCGCTGGGTCTGGCAACGCTTTCGCGACAACCCAGCCGAGTTCGCAGTGCGCGCGGCCGGCAACGTGCTCGATCTGTTCAGATTCGAATACTGGCCGGACACCTTCGCGGTCTTCTCGAGACGGTTCGTGACGGTGCAGGTGCAGGCGTTCCTGCTGCTGGTGGTCGTACCCGGGCTGATGGCATGCGCCAGGTTGTCGCGGCGTGCGCTGGGCCAACGGGCGACGAGCGCAGTGCCGCTATTTCTGTGCGGGGTGCTCCTCGCCGTGGCCGGGGTGGCAGCGTTCTCACTCGGTGAACCGCGCTACAGAATTCCGTTCGACGGCATCCTGATCACGATGGCCGCTGCGATGTTCGCAGGTGTCCGCAGCGGTGCTCTGGCGAAGGTAGGCCCGAGCCTCGAGCGGTACACGCGGCCAGCCGTCGCGCTCGCCGGCGCCACGATGGCGGCCATGGCAGCGCTCGTGATCACGATGAGTCATCCGGCGCTCGGAGTGGGCAGATGGCTGTCGTCGTCGTTGCCGGTGGCGTCGTTCGTCGCCAAGCCCACGCTGAGCGATGCGGCCGAGCACACCCGCGTTCGCGCTGCCGGCAGCCAGTGGGACAAGGCGGGCAACCACGTGTTCACGTGCCGCCCGCATTGTTCCGAGCTTCGGCTGGGCTTCCACGCGCCACAGTCGACCAAGTCCGTGGAGGTCAGCGTGGACTCCAACGATCGCTACCTCGTGACGTTCTATCGCAACGAAACGCTGCTTGCTCGAACGGAGGTGCCGGTGCGAAACGTCAGCGGAATGCGAGTGGAGCGCCTGACGGTGCCAGCGGTGGCCTCGGGCTTCGACGCCGTGGGGGTGTTACCCCTCTACGGCGACGGCAGCTATTCCCTCGGCCACCTGCTCGCGCGCTGAGCTCGGTCGGGCTCAGATCGTCGGGTTGTTCGGGAGCGGCTTGCGGATCACGCGCTCTTCCGGGCGGGTGGAGGTCGGGGGGCGCAGC